>NZ_LJOU01000048.1:0-42202 GCF_001672085.1 Anabaena sp. AL93
CCTCCACCCCCCTACCCCCCTACCCCCCCTACTTGCCTTCACCTCTTGCCTTTTGCCAAAAAAAATAATCAGACTACAATTTTTGTAAACTTAATGTTTATGATTCTTTAGAGAGGATTTTGAAATCAATGGCTCAAAATCTACAACATGGAAGCACCTTTTGAAATCACCCTCCAGATGGTGATCACTGTTTTTGCAGGCATTAGCGCCCAGGTAATGGCTGCATATTTCAAATTACCTAGCATCGTGTTACTACTCTTATTAGGCATCCTGTTAGGTAAAGACGGGCTGGGAATATTACAACCCCATTTACTAGGAACAGGATTAGAAGTGATTGTTTCCCTAGCAACAGCAATCATTTTGTTTGAAGGAGGACTCAAATTAGATCGACAGGAGTTGGGCAAAGTTTCCCTCAGTCTCCAGTTACTCGTCACCTTGGGAACTCTGATCACCCTACTAGGGGGAAGTCTTGCGGCGCACTGGCTAGGGGAGTTTCCCTGGAATATAGCAGTGCTTTATGCGTCCATTGTTGTTGTCACCGGACCAACCGTAATTGGTCCATTAATTCAACAAATAAACGTAGATAGACAAGTCGCAACGCTATTAGAAGGCGAAGGAATTTTAATAGATCCTGTGGGAGCTATCCTGGCTTACGTTGTCTTGGATACAATTTTAAACGGTGATACAGACCCGATTAATGCCATTATTGGTCTAATTTTACGTTTCGCTGTGGGTGCGGGCATTGGTGGCGTTGGTGGATATTTAATGAGTTGGATGTTTAAACGCGCCAATTTCATCTCTTTTGAACTGAAAAATCTGGTTGTACTGGCAGTTTTATGGGTGTTGTTTGCCCTAGCGCAAATGATTCGCTCTGAATCGGGAATTATGACCACAGTGGTAGCAGGTGCGGTGTTTGCTAACTCTTCAGTTCCCGAAGAGCGGTTATTGCGAAGCTTTAAAAATCAACTGACAATTCTCAGCGTTTCTGTATTATTCATCCTGCTAGCGGCTGATTTATCCATTGCCAGTGTCTTGGCTTTAGGTTGGGGGAGTTTATTCACCGTTTTGGTGTTAATGTTTGTTGTTCGCCCCATTAACATTATTTTGTGTACTTGGAATAGTGATCTAAATTGGCGACAGAAACTATTTTTAAGTTGGGTTGCACCCAGAGGCATAGTTTCCGCCTCTGTAGCGTCTTTATTTGCGATTTTACTGACACAGAGGGGCATTAATGGTGGTGATTCGATTAAAGCCTTAGTCTTTTTGACAATTATCATGACGGTTTTTTGTCAAGGTTTAACCGCTGGCTGGTTGGTTAAATGGTTACGAATTACCTCTAAAGATGCAACTGGGGCGGTAATTGTCGGCTGTAATCCCCTGGGTTTATTAATTGCCCGCTTTTTTCAAGAACGGGGAGAAAGTGTAGTGATGATTGATACTGACCCGGAACGGTTAGCCCAAGCTGAAGCCCAAAATCTCCGAGTAATTGCTAGTAGTGCTTTAGATGGGGAAATACTGGAAGAAGCTGGTATTGGTTCGATTGGGACTTTTTTAGCCATTACCAGTAATGGTGAAGTGAATTTTGTTTTAGCTCAACGCGCTGCTGAGGAATTTAATCCTCCCCGTGTTTTAGCCATATTCCCCCGACATCCTCAAGGATCTCCTTCGGAGAATAGTAAAGTTGATCAAGCTTTTGTCTCTGATTTACCAGTAAAAACTTGGAATGAATATTTGATGAATGGACAGGTGAAATTGGGAACAACTACATTAAATGCGGCAGAATTTGACTCTCAACAAGAACATATACAAGAAAAAATTCGAGATGGGATTTTAGTACCACTATTGTTAGAAAGACAAGAACGTTTACAGGTAATGTCGGCTACTCAAGAATGGGAAATAGGCGATCGCATTATCTACCTATTATATGATGCCCGTCCTAATTTGTTAAAACTTCTCTCTGGTGCTAGTCAATCTACACCCCTAACTATGGAAACATTGGCAGAAGTTGAGGAAGTAAGAGTTAAAGAAGCTTAGATTTTTGGTAAATATGAATATGTCAGGCTTCGCCCCGCTTCGCTAACACGCAAAGGCGCAAAGGCGCAAAGAACCAAGGTTAAATTTTCAATTTACCCCCATAATCTTCTTCCTGCTTTCCCCTGTAATCTTTCGTGGGTATCTTTTAGTAAGGTGGGAATATCTAAATTTTCTGGACATTTGGGTAAACAATCACCACATTCTGTACAACGGTTGGCTTTCATTCCGGGAAACCAATGTCCGGCATTTTCAAACATTCCATAACGATATTTTCCATAATCTGTCATGTCATAAGCTACGGCTAAATTTCGTAATCTTAAAACTTCGGGAATATGAATATTTTCCGGGCAAGGTAAACAGGCATAACATTGACTACATTTATCGGTTAATAAAACATTATTTTGCTGATTTTCTAATTTTTCAAAAATGGCAATTTCGGCTTTTGTTAATTCATTTTGATGATCAAAAAGTTCTGGAGATATTACTAACTCTTCTGGTTTTGCTGGTCCTATACTCAAAGTATGAATGCGGTTATCACTCAGCAAAAACCGATAATTTAAATCTAATGGTGTCAATGGGTGACAGAGTTCCTTTAAAGTTTGGGATGGAGTATATAATTTTCCGCCCTTATCAGCAGGAGAAATAATAAAAACGCCCATATCTTTCTCTTTCGCTAACTGAATTGCGGGGGCATTATGTTGAAAAAAATAGTAATAATGGAGATTAACAAATTTAAAAAGATTTGTATTTATTGCTGCTAAAATTATATCTAATGAACCGTGAGTAGAAAACCCAATATGTCTCACTCTCCCATCATTTACAGCCTCCTCTACTGCTTGCATACAGCCATTTTTAGCTTGTACCCATTCTAAATGCTGCCAAGTATTTAATCCATGAATTCCTAAACAATCCAGATAATCTAAATTCAAGCGATTTAAAGATTCATCAATATACCAACGCATAGAATCAGCATCAGGTGTTGGGGGAATTTTGGTAGTAATGTGAATTTGACTGCGAGGTACTGATAAACCAGCTTTTATAGCGTTACCTAAATATGCTTCACTGTCACCGTAACCTCTAGCAGTTTCTAAATGATTAATTCCTAAAGATAAAGCTTTTTCCAGAAGTTGTTGGACATTTTCGCTATCAATTAAACAGCGCATTGTTCCCAAAGAAAAAACAGAAAGATATAAATTAGTTTTACCAAACCGACGATATTGCATATAGTAACGTAAGTTGCTAGTTAGAGAAATTGTCAGAAATGGCTAACGCCACGCTTCGCTATCAGGATGTCCAGGATTTAAGGATGTACAGGATGAGAACTGGAATTTTATCACCTATTACCAGCCTCAACTAGATAACTATACTCAAAACGGCTAGAAGCTGGACTTTTTTATCATACAAACTTTTTTATAACAAGTTCAAAGCCTCTCCCCGTTGCGGGGAGAGGTTTGGAGAGGGGTTTCATATTTGGTTAAACTATGAACCGTTTTCAGATAGCAACTTGAGTTAGTAGGTAACAAAGCAACAATTATTTGTCTATTTACTCCGTAAAAATAGCACAGAAAGCTGATTTCTGTGCATACCTGGGAAACGCTATAATTAACCTGGAGGCCAGGACATAGGACGACGACCAAGGATGTGTATATGTAGATGATGGACTGTTTGACCACCATCAGCACCAGTATTCATAACTACTCGATAACCGTTTTCTAGTCCCGCTGCTGCTGCAACTTTCTGGACTGTTAATAATAGATGTCCTAAAAGTGCTGCGTCTTCTGGTTCAGCGGTAGCTAGGTTGACTATGGGTTTTTTGGGAATAACGAGAATATGAACTGGTGCTTGGGGGTTAACATCTGTAAAGGCTAGTGCTAAATCGTCTTCATAAACAATATTCGCGGGAATTTCTTTACGAATGATTTTGCTGAAAATGGTTTCTGTGTTTGGACTCATGCAGTTTTACTTACTCATCTGTTAAAGATTTTAAGCGATCGCTGGAACAGGCGATAAAAAGTTAAGCTATTGTGTAGTCAGTGCATTTATAGTTTTATGGCCAAACCTGCGGATGTTAGTACCAAACGCTTAATTAGTCTTGCACCCAATAATTGGGTAAAATGGGTAACGCAAATCCCGGATGTGGTTGCTGGGGAAATTCTCAATTCTGAATTTCAATGGATTAGTAGGGAAAGTGATGTACTTATCCGTGCTGAAAGTAAAGAATATGGGGAATTTATGGTTCTCAATGAATTGCAATTGCGGTATAAGTCAGAACTGCCACGAAGAATGCGAGCTTATGCAGGATTAGCTGAGGAAAAATATAAATTACCCACATATCCCGTACTAATTAACATTCTCAAAACAGGTGATGCTGAAATCCCCACGCGATTTGAATCTAATCTTGCTGGCTTACAAGTTCGTCAAGATTACCGTGTAATTAACCTGTGGGAAGTAGATGTTAAAATTGCCTTAGAACAACCTTTACCGTCTCTACTGCCTTTTGTGCCGATTCTCAAAGGTGGTGAAGATGAATCTATAATTCGGGAAGCATTGCGTTTATTGCAAGCTGATGAACAATTAAATCAATTAGAAACGGTTCTTGCTTTTTTTGCTACGTTTGTATTAGATAGTTCCTTAGTTCAAGAAATTATGAGGTGGGATATGACAGTTTTACGCGAATCACCTTGGTATCAGGAAATATTGCAACAAGGAATGCAACAAGGTGAACAACAAGGAGAAAGAAAAGACAGACTCTCTAGCATTGAGTTATGTTTAGAAGTAAAATTTGGTAATGAAGGATTAAAATTCATGTCGAAAATATCAGAAATATCTAATCTTGAGACACTAAAAACAATTCAACGTTCAATTCTCACCGTTGCAAGTTTACAGGAACTAAAACACATACTTAAAAATTGGTGATTAACCCAGATTTGAATATGACAAATATACTTAAATCACCTACGCAAACCGCTGTATCTGTTTAAAAAAATCTAATTTCTTGGAATCATCAGAAAATAACGGTTAATTAGTTCTTTTTCTTTACCAGGTAAAGAATCCGAAATAAATAAATTCATTGGAATTTTATTTAATTCGGATAATTTTCCAATGATATGGCTAGTTTTGTTTATTAAAACTTTTCTATTAACAATAGTCATGTTCTTAGGGCTAATACTATCAAAATTTCCATCCCATATCTCTTCAGCAAAATTTATTAAATTCGATGTTTCATTATTATCACTATATCTAAAGCAGTAATATTCATTTTTAGTTTTTTCAAAAAAGAATAAGGACGCATCATGAACAATTCCATGACGAAATAAACGTATTTCCTTTAATGTTCGTTCATCTTCAATATCACCAAAATAATACAATGCTTTTTCAATTGAATTTTTTTTTTTTTTTTTGCTATACTTTCCTTTATTGAACTATTTTTATAACATTTGCCAATTTGATCAAGAATTGCAAAAGCAGCCAGAAAAGGAAGAAATGATTTAAATTTTTCAAGCCCAGAAGACTGTCGCATCTCCGCTTCTATAGTTTTCAGTGTGGAGATTATTTCAAAATCTTCGGTAATTGCTTTTGGGTAAGCATTTAAATGAATATCAATTATTTCAGAAGTTGTTAGTTTGCTCAATTTATTCTCAAAAATCATAATATACCTCTTGTAAAATTATTTATTTGCTAATCTTCACGATCAAAAAATCGCTAAAATATTTGCTTCTATTTCTTGATTAATCCTATATATACTACAATATCAGGTCGTCGGGCTGTGGCTGTTTCTGCAAAAGGACGGATTAGACAGGTGCGAGGAATAAACCAGGGAAGTTCAGCATGAGTAATAGCAATACCCAGTTTGGTTGCCAGTTTACCACCCACGGCTGCATGGGGTCCAGTTGGTTCCATATCAATCAATTCTGCGTCTGCAAGTTCATAGCGGGGGTTGTTACCGTATTCAAGGATGAATTGTGCAAAGGTTAATAATTTTGTTAATGCTTGAACCATAAGTCACCTGCATCTTTAGCTGCTATTATTATATTAACAATCCTCTTGGGTGATTTCACTCATTGTTAATATACCCACAAATCTGCTTTGATATGATCAAGGTTTATTGATATATAAAAAATGCTGGCTAGAGTTTGGAGTGCATCTATCATCGGGATTGACGCTGTAAAAGTGGGTGTGGAAGTTGATGTTTCTGGTGGTTTACCGGGAATTGTGATTTTAGGTTTACCAGATTCCGCAATTCAAGAATCTAAAGAACGGGTAAAAGCAACTTTGAAAAATGCGGGTTTTGCTTTTCCCATCCGAAAGATTGTCATTAACCTAACTCCCGCAGACTTACGAAAAGAGGGACCCGCGTTTGATTTACCAATTAGTGTGGGAATTTTAGCAGCTTCTGAACAAGTTAACGCCGATTTGTTAGGAGATTTTTTATTTTTGGGGGAAGTTTCTTTAGATGGTAGTTTGCGTCCTGTTGCTGGTGTTCTTCCTATTGCTGCAACTGCAAAGAAAATGGGAATTGCGGGTTTAGTTGTTCCTATTGATAATGCCCAAGAAGCTGCTGTTGTTGAAGGTTTAACGGTTTATGGTTGCAAAGATGTTGCTGATGTAGTGGACTTATTAAATAATCCTAAAAAATACCAACCTGTCCAGTTAAATCAAACAATTGAAACTTCCCAGTCAATATCTTTAAATTTAGCAGATTTGCAGGATGTCAAAGGACAAGCACACGCCCGCAGGGCTTTAGAAATTGCGGCTGCGGGGGGACACAATTTGATTTTTGTTGGACCACCAGGAAGCGGAAAAACGATGTTAGCAAGGCGGTTATCGGGAATTTTACCACCTTTAAGTTTTCCTGAATCTTTGGAAGTAACACGCATTCATTCTGTGGCTGGATTGTTGAAAAATCGGGGTTCTTTAGTTAGAGAAAGACCTTTTCGGAGTCCCCACCATTCCGCATCTGGTCCATCTTTGGTTGGTGGTGGTACTTTTCCCCGTCCTGGCGAAATTTCATTATCCCACAGAGGTGTACTTTTTCTCGACGAATTAACAGAATTTAAAAGAGATGTTTTGGAGTTTTTGCGTCAACCTTTAGAAGATGGTTTTGTGACTATTTCTCGAACTAAACAATCTGTGACTTTTCCCGCACAATTTACATTAGTAGCCAGTACAAATCCCTGTCCTTGTGGTTATTATGGTGATACAATTCAAGGCTGTACTTGTTCACCTCGACAACGGGAACAATATTGGGCAAAATTGTCTGGACCATTAATGGATAGAATTGATTTACAAGTAGCAGTAAATCGTTTGAA
The DNA here is from genome assembly GCF_001672085.1 of Anabaena sp. AL93. Taxonomy (NCBI): domain Bacteria; kingdom Bacillati; phylum Cyanobacteriota; class Cyanophyceae; order Nostocales; family Nostocaceae; genus Anabaena; species Anabaena sp. AL93. Next base: position 7,344 of record NZ_LJOU01000048.1, read on the forward strand.
ACCAGAGGAAATTACCCAACAACCAACAGGAGAAGCATCGAAATCTGTAGCCGAACGAGTAGAAAAAGCTAGAGAAAAAGCTGTAATTCGGTTTCAAAAAGAAGAAAATTTACAATGTAATGCCCAAATGCAAAGTCGTCATTTACAAAAATGGTGTCAATTAGATGATGCTAGTCGGAGTTTATTAGAAGCAGCAATTAGAAAATTAGGCTTATCTGCAAGAGCGAGCGATCGCATTCTTAAAGTATCCCGAACTATAGCAGATTTAGCAGGAGATGAAAACCTCAAACCCCAGCACGTAGCCGAAGCAATTCAATATCGGACAATTGATAGAATGCAGTAAGTAATTGGACAAAAATATTTACAGTCATTGCGAGCGAAGGGAAGCAATCACAACCCTTGGAATTGCTTCATTTCACTTCGTTCCATATGGCTAACGCCACGCAACGCTTACGCAATGACATTGTGTAATTAATTCTGTCTCACTACTTAATCAACTAGAAAAACATGAATAATAAAATGCTATATCATATTGGTTTTAGCAAAGCAGATTTAGGTGAATGTCCTCCCGAAATTGCTTTATTATCAGGTGATCCCCAGCGGGCTAATTTTATCGCCAAAACTCATTTACAAAATGTGCAGTTACTATCAGAAAATCGGGGACTTCATAGCTATTTAGGCGATTTACCCAATGGAAAAAAGATTTTATCTGCTACTAGTGGTATGGGTGCGCCTTCTTTGAGTATTGTGGTTAATGAGTTAGTACAAGTAGGTATTCAAAAAATTATTCGCATTGGTACTTGTGGCTCAATTCAACCTCATATATCCGTTGGGAGTATTGTTATTAGTAACGCGGCTTTGTGTCGTCAAGGTGCAGCTAATGATATTGCACCTGTAGAGTATCCAGCCACAGCAGATCCTTTTCTCACAGTGGCTTTAGTCAAAGCAGCACAAGAATTAAAAATTGAGCATTATTTAGGAATTACAGCATCAGTTGATACCTTTTATGAAGGACAAGAACGGACTGATTCAGCTAATCCTTATTTAATCCGATCTCTTAATGGAATTACCGAAGAATATCGCCGCTTAAATATTTTGAATTACGAAATGGAAGCAGGAATGTTATTCAAAATGGCAGGTGTTTATAACTTCGCTGCTGCGGCTGTTTGTGCTGTCGTTGCTCAACGTACCATGTCAGAAGATGTTATTTTATCAAAAAAGGATTTAGCTATCAACAATGCCATTTTAACTGCTATCCGTGCGGCTGCAAATATCTAGTTAAGCATCTTTGGGCAAATTATTGGGGTCAATTCCCTGCGATCGCAAATAAGCTATTAGCCGTTCTTTTTCCTCCCGTTCTTGTTCCGCCCGTTGACGTTCCTGTTCAATTTTTTCCACAGCCCAAGGTAATAAGTTACCTGTTTGATCCCACCATCTTAACCAATAGCCAGAACGACCTTCCTTTTCCCCTCGCCAAGTTCCTAAAAACAGTCCCATTGAGTCAATCCAATGACGACCATTCTCATCTGGTTGTTGTAATTCATAACGTCCATTTTCCAGTTGATAATATTCTAATAAACCACCATCTGGCTCAAATATGATGTAAATGGCAACTTGTAAAATTTGTTCATAAAAAAACCATTTTCCCGGCGGATAGGTACGCTTAACTGAATATTCTCCACCGTCTTTATCTGATAAAAACTCCATCACTACAGCAGGTATATCCCCTTCCAAATTGGGTGTATAGCTTTTACGTTCTGCTAATATCTCTTTAACAGAAGGCACATATACCCAATCTGGTGCTTTAGCCACAAATTGCTCATTTAACGTGGCACACAGACCAAAATTGGCAGCGATTAACATTTGTGGTTGAATAAATCCACTGATTTCTAAACTTTCCCGCAAAGCCCCCGCTAAAAGTGGCTGTCCTGTATTTTCCACTGGTTCATCCTCCAACTGAAAATCATCGGGTAAGGCTTCCCAAGAGATGACCAGTCCAGTCTGTGATTTGGTTTCACTGAGTAGGGTTGCCATAAACGCCACCTTTAGTTGATTTATTTTTATTGTATCCTAATATATTTTTATTGTAAATCTCAGAAAATATATTGTATAATTTTCTCAGCCAAAAAACATTTTTATATAGTTTAAATTAAAAAATATGGATCAACCAATTCTTAAATTTATTTTTACCCAAAACTATAAAAATCTCTCGTTATCTCAATCTGTAGAGTTAAAAAATCTCAATATTTTTATAGGATCAAATGGTTCTGGAAAAAGTAATTTTATCAGTACATTAAAATTTTTAAAGGATTGTTTAACTAGTATTCCTGATGAAAGTCGTGGTATTACTAGTTTTGAAGAAGCAATTAGTAGGTTTGGTAATGATAGGATTTTAGATAATAGTGTGGATAGTCCTGCTGTAATTAAATTACAATATGGGTTTTCGGAAATATTACAATATAGTAGTCGAATTAAAAGTCCAATTCTGGATATTGATTTATTTGTAGATAGAAAAAAACAGAAATTAACTATTCATCAAGAATCTTTATATAGTGGAGATGATTTACCCAATCCAGAGTCATCACCTTTTTATTATTATAAATTTCATGATCCAAAACTGCAAAATATAGGTAAAGGCGTTATATCAGTCTATAACCAATCTGAACAGAAAGTAGGAACACATTTTGAAGTATTAGATAATATTCCTGCAAATATTTTAGGTTTAAATGCACTTTCAGAATTATTGGAAAATAGTCAAAATAAACTGATAACTACACTAACCACACCTGCTTATAAAGTTAGAAGAGAGTTAATTGCATTTATTTCTCAATGGCAATTTTATAATGCGAATAACATGGATTTGCATCAAATTAGAAATTCAGAACCAAAAATAGGAGGAAATGATATTTATTTATCTACATCAGGAAATAATTTACCTTTAGTATTTGAGAATTTAACCCAGGAAAATATTGACTTTGAAGACAGTATTAATAATGCTATGAAGTCTATTTTGCCTAAAACTCGTCGGCTACGTTCTATTCGTTCTGGGCGCTTATCATTAACACTAGAATGGCATTTTGAAGATATTAAAGAACCATTTTATCTCACAGAAATGTCAGATGGAACGGTAAGAATGTTATGCTGGGCGACTATATTATATTCTCCTATTTTACCTTCCTTATTAGTTATTGATGAACCAGAATTAGGTTTGCACGTATCTTGGATGCCAATTTTAGCAGAATGGATTAAACAAGCTGCTAGAAAAACTCAAATTATTATCACTACTCATAGTCCTGATCTTTTAGATCATTTTACAGATTGCTTAGAAAATGTTTATTGTTTTTATTCTCAAGATAAAACGCATTTTTCCATGAAAACACTCTCTCATGAAATTTTAGATCAAAAACTAGAAGAAGGATGGCAATTAGGTGATTTATATCGTGTAGGAGATCCTACTGTGGGAGGATGTCCGTGGTAGTTTGGGTATTTGCAGGTGAATGGTTACATACACCTTTGCTATTACTAAAAATAGTCCCAGAAAATTTACAAAAAAGATGTCCTTTATTTCGAGAACTTTATAATTATCTACATGATTTCTGTAGTAATTATTAGTCATCATCATTCACCTAATCTAAAAACTCTCCCAAACTTGGTACATTTACCCAACTTCCTCTTTCATGAGATTCATGGGATAAATCCATTAACAATTGCGAATAAACCCCTTCTTTTAGAGAAGGTGTAGTTTGTTGATGATTAGTAATTCCTTTTACCCATTCATCAACAACCCGAAGAAAAGCACAAATTCGCCCATCATGATAATGTTGAGGAAAGAGAAATTGTTGCGGAACTGCTATTTCTTTTAAGGATTCACCCGGTTGAGAACCCCAAATTTGAAAACCATGAATATAGTCTTTTTGATTTTTACTACCTAAAACTAATGTTCCCTTATCCCCATATACTTCTATCCAATGAGTTCTTTCTGCATGAACAACTGCACTAATAGAAACTTGACAAGGTGTACCATTTACTAATTCCAAAGATAATAAACAAGTATCATCAGTATCAACTGCTTGTAATTCCCCATTTGCAGGGTTCACTCTTTCAGAAATAGCAGTAATTAAATGAGCATTTAATTTACCAACTGAACCGAATAACCAATTAATATAATCGAAAGCATGAGAACCTAAAGAACCTAAAGCACCTCCACCTTTTTCTTTACTAGAATACCAATTCCAAGGACGAGAAGTATCAGCGCGAGAAGAACCCAACCAATCAATTTTAATTAATCGGATATTCCCCACATAATTTGCAGCCAGAAGTTGAGCGAAAAATTGCCATTCTGGAACAAACCGAAATTCAAAATCTACAGTTGCAATTACACCTTGACTCTTTGCTAACTGATACAATTCTTTAGCTTCAGTGACATTTAAAGTTATAGGTTTTTCTAACAAGAGATGTTTACCAGCTTGCAAAACCTGTTTAGCCATTTCATAATGCAAAAATGGCGGTGTGGAAATGCTGACAGCTTCAACTGTGGGTAAAGCTAGAATTTCTGCTAAATTATCGCTTGCATAGGGGATATTATGACTGGCAGCAATAGTTTTTGCTTTATTAATATCTCGATGATAAACAGCGACGATTTTAGTATTATGATGTGCTTGAAATGTAGGAATATGAACTTTTTGACCAAATCCCGTACCAACAACTGCTACCCCAATCATGTTTAGTTTTTATAAAATTTACTTAATAATTGTACAGATTAATTGGATTTTCAGAAAGTTAATGGCGAAAATTATTAATAATTAAAAATAATCGCCATTAAATTCACAGAGACAAAATACTCAAACCTTAGATAGAAACTGAGGGTGGGGTAATAGTGTTATTAGCAAGTAAATCTACATCTTTCGATGCTTCATTTACGCGCAGAATTTTCGCTCCTAACTGCTGCAACTTTAGATCCAGACGATTATAGCCTCGATCTAAGTGGTGTAATCCTTGAACAATGGTTGTTCCCGTCGCTGCTAATCCGGCTATGACTAAAGCTGCGGAAGCTCTTAAATCCGTGCCTATGACTGGTGCGCCCGATAACACTGGCACTCCCCGAACAAAAGCAGTATTACCTTTAACACGGATATCTGCGCCCAGACGATTTAACTCAGAAGCATGACGCAAGCGATTTTCAAAGACTGATTCGTTAATGATACTGTCACCTTCAGCTACAGTTAGTAAAGCCATGAAAGGTGCTTGCATATCCGTAGGAAAACCAGGATGGGGCAAGGTATCAATATTTATAGCTTTGAGAGTTTTCGCTGGCAAAATCCGTAAGCAATCTTTCCCTTCCTCAATAATAGATACACCAATCTCCTGCAACTTGGCAATAACGGGGATTAAATGATCTGGTACAACAGGAGATAGAAGTAGTTCAGAACGGGTAATTGCACCAGCAATTAATAATGTTCCTGCTTCAATGCGGTCAGGAATAATAGTATAATCAGTAGAGTGTAATTTAGGTACACCGACTATCGTAATTGTACTTGTTCCTGCACCTTGAATTTTTGCTCCCATTGAGTTACAGAAGTTAGCTAAATCAACTACTTCTGGCTCTCTGGCAGCGTTGTCAATGATGGTTTCTCCATCTGCTAGGGTAGCAGCCATCATCAAGGTTTCTGTCGCACCAACACTGGGAGTATCTAAATAGATTTTTGCTCCTGTTAATCTGCCATTATTCCCAGGAACATGAGCATTGCAAATACCGTGTTCAATTAACACTTCTGCGCCCATTGCTTGCAGTCCTCTGACGTGCAAATCTACCGGTCTAGCACCAATGGCACAACCCCCTGGTAAGGGCATTTGTGCTACTCCTAGTCGAGCTAAAATTGGACCAATGGCAAAGAAACTGGCTCGCAGTTGGGTAACTAGTTCATAAGGGGCTTTAGATGTGGTAATTTCTCGCGCATCAACATCTAAAATGTCCCCTTCTCTATTTAAACGTAATCCTAAAGCTGATAAAACTTGTCCCATCCGTTCTACGTCCGCTAATAAGGGAACGTTGCGAATGCGACAATCACCGGAACAGAGGAATGTTCCAGCCATGATTACCAGGGCGGAATTCTTAGCTCCGCTAATTTTTACATGACCCCCCAAAGGATGCCCTCCACTGATTTGCAAGACTGAGGAGTCTGTTGCCAGTGAAGACTTGGCATCTGGTAAGCTGCTAGAAGAATTAATAAGCCTACCTCCAAAAGTACGTAATTATAAAGGTTTGACGTTGCTTTTTATTCTAAGTCGATTATCTTCTGGCTAAAAGCAAAGAAGAGTCTTCTCTAAGTTGTCAAATGCCATAAATGTCGTTAGATTCTATCATGCAGTATGCCAGCTTGATTGGAAAAATGGGGATTGGCTAGATGTGAACAAAATTTTAAAATTTTTCTGTCTCTATTCTGGCAAATCTTTTCTTGACAAATCAAAAAAATTAGGCAATAATGATAAACTGTTAATAAGATTCAATCCCTGCGGAACTGGCGGAATTGGCAGACGCGCTAGATTCAGGTTCTAGTGCCTTCACGGGCTTCCGGGTTCAAGTCCCGGGTTCCGCATATCAATTTTGGATGTAGCTTTTTACTAAGAGTAAGCCACAAAATAAATGATCCTGTTTTGTCATGCTGAATGTAGCGTTCGCGGAGCGTGGCGTTAGCCATAGCGAAACGAAACATCTCAAGAGATTCTTCACTACACTTCGTTTCGTAATGCCTCTGGCACGCTGCGCGAACAGAGTGACATTGGGCATTTCTTTTTGTCGAGTTCTCTAAAACGTTCTTGTATAGTTAGCGGGCAAGATGCCCGCACCACAAGAAAATTTGGGATACTTTTTAAATTGGATAACTCTAAGAGGGTGTTTGAAAAGTCATAATTGCTGTATCAAATGTTCTACCCCTTATCTTATAAAGGCTATCGTGTACACACAAGTTAAATTACCCCCCTTAATCCCCCCGATGCTTTGGGGGAAACCGGAAAAATCAGTCCCCTCCCCAAAGCATCGGGGAGGGTTAGGGTGGGGTAATTTGAGGAATAATGGTGACTCCTGCTGTAAGTAGGTGAACACAATAAGGGACTTCCAAGAAATAAATTATCCTGATTAACGAACCACAGAGGCGCAGAGGACACAGAGGAATAAGGGTTTGAGAGATTTTTGCGTTAGGTGGTTGAGTATTTTTTTATTTGGAAGTCCCTAAAACCAAACTGTGTAAAGAAACGTAAAATCGCTGAAAACTTCTTTACTCTTGCCTCTTGCCTCTTGCCTCTTGCCTCTTGCCTTGCTATAACGACAATTTTCAACGCCAACCTACTTATCAATGTTCAAATAAATCCTTGAATTGTAATAAATCTAAAGTAACTATTGTGGGTAAAACTTGAAAACATTCTTGGGCAACTTGCGAACGTTCTTCCCGTTCTAACATAGTTGTAAGCTTTTCTCGTACACTTAACAAATAACGGACATCATTAGCCGCATAACTTAATTGTGCATCAGATAAATTACTAGCATTACCCCAATCAGAACATTGGGAACTTTTGTCTAATTCCACTTTTTCCAACTCTAAAACCACATCTTTTAAACCATGACGATTTGTATAAGTTCTAGCTAACTTACTAGCAATTTTAGTACAAAAAATGGGCTGTACAATAATATCTAAATTCTGCCGTAAAGTAGCAACATCAAATCTGGCAAAGTGGAAAACCTTGACAATATCAGTTGCTTCCATTAAAACTTTCAAATTTGGTGCTACCGTTTGTCCTCTAGAGATCCGAATGGCTGTGACTTGTCCTTCCGGGTTGCAGAGTTGAACTAGACATAAGCGATCGCGCCCAGGTAAAAGTCCCATCGTTTCCGTATCAACAGCGATCGCCGGAGATCTTAAATACTCAGCCAGAATTTCATCACTTAAGTCGCGATCGCTAACCTGAAAATCTTGTAATGTCATGAACTTATCAAATATAAATTATCTTTATTTTGCCAGACAACATGACCCAAAATTTCTTTCTTCCCCCTGACTCCTACCCCATCAGCAACCCCTACTTATTAGCATTCAAAAATATTTGCGTTAAATACACTTCCCCCTTCTGATTAGTAGCCACACCAACCCCAGTTAAATTATATTTACCCTGAAGATTCTTCAGATGACCGGGACTTTTTAACCAACCAGAAACCGCCTCATTGGCAGGATTGCTATATCCAGTATTATAAGCCACATTTTCTGCCGCACTAGTGTATTTAAGAGGAATCGCCATCACCCGCTGTTCAAATCCTTGATGGCTAAAAGGAACTTCACCCGTCGCCATATTTTGACTGTGAATCCTGGCTTGCTGACTGATTTTTTCGCTTAAATTTAGTTGTTTTAGCCCGCGTTTTGCCCGATATTGATTAATTTGAGTAAAAACCGATTTCTCTAAATTAGTAGTTTCAAACCCAAGATTAGATATTTTGGCTTGACTTGTCACCAGTGATGAAGGCTGATATCCGCCAGTTTGTTTAGCAGAACTATTATCTGGATTCGCAGCAGTCATATAGCCACTAGCGATGACAAGCGTACTTAAAGCGATGCCAAAAGCAGTTTGTCGTAACATAGATTTTTAAGCTAAGTAATGTATGGATTTACTGGATATATACCCTATCTTCTGATTATCAGAATACTTACCAGGATACTATTTGCCGAATATAAACTAAAGAATCATCAAATTTTCACAATTCAAAGCAGTCATATCTCACTCATGACTATAAAACTAATAGATGTTATTTACACTACATTATTAATCAAAATCATTAGTAATAAATAGTATCCAATGATAGATGTCATAGATACTATTTTTATTAATCAATTATTTTTGACAAAAACTTACAGCAGGAGTCAGGAGGAAGAATTAGATCAAGATAGGAATAGCAGTCAACTTAAGCTCAAATCCCTACCACATCTCGTTCCTAGTCTCTGACTAGGAATGCAGTTAATGAGGCTCTGCCTCTAATATTATTGAAGGCAGAGCCTTCTAGAATTCATTCCCAGTCAGAGACTGGGAATGAGATGACTTGAGTTCTTTGCGGGATAGAGGTTTTACGTTAAGTTGACACCAATGAGCATGAGCTAAACCCCTACCTTGTGAATCAAATAATTAAGCCGTGTTGGGTATAATTAGTGAATTAAGAACTTAGCCGCCGTTTGCACATCCTTATCGCCGCGCCCAGAACAGTTGATAATGAGATTAGGACTACCAGCAAGTTGAGGACAGAGAGTTTCCAGGTAAGCGATCGCATGAGAAGTTTCCAAAGCTGGTATAATACCCTCCAACTTCGACAACCGTTGGAACGCTTCCAAAGCCTCAGCATCCGTTACACTGTAATATTCAGCCCTGCCAATATCCTTCATATAACTGTGTTCAGGACCAACGCCAGGATAATCCAACCCAGCACTAATAGAATGGGGTTCAATCACCTGTCCATCATCATCCTGCAAAAGATAACTCATCGAACCATGTAACACACCAACCTGTCCCTTTGTCAGAGTAGCTGCGTGTTTGCCAGTATCCACACCCTCACCAGCAGCCTCCACCCCAATTAACCGCACAGACGATTCTTTCACAAACTCGTGAAATAGTCCCATAGCATTAGAACCACCACCCACACAAGCCACCAGAATATCAGGCAACCCACCCCATTTTTCCATCGCTTGAGCGCGAGTTTCCTCACCAATCACCGCATGAAAATCCCGAACCATCATCGGGTAAGGATGGGGACCAGCCACAGAACCCAGGATGTAATGGGTCGTTTCCACATTCGTTACCCAGTCCCGGATGGCTTCAGAAGTGGCATCTTTGAGAGTTCCCGTCCCCGCAGACACCGGACGAACTTCCGCCCCCATCAGCCGCATTCTGAACACATTTAAAGATTGGCGTTCCATGTCGTGAACACCCATGTAAATAATACATTCCAAACCAAACCGAGCGCAAACAGTCGCCGTTGCTACACCATGTTGTCCTGCACCAGTTTCCGCAATAATCCGCCGTTTACCCATACGCTTGGCTAATAATACCTGACCGAGAGCATTATTAATCTTATGTGCGCCAGTATGGTTCAAATCTTCCCGCTTCAAGTAGATTTGCGCCCCTGTACCATCAGGACGAGCATAATTAGCAGTCAGCCTTTCAGCAAAGTACAAAGGAGTAGCCCGTCCGACATAATCTTTCAATAAACCTTGTAATTCAGCTTGAAAAGCCGATTCATGGCGATACTTCTGATATGCTGCTTCTAATTCAGCCAACGCCGGCATCAAAGTTTCAGGAACATACTTACCACCAAAGCTGCCAAAACGTCCTAGAGTATCAGGTACTGAAGCCGTTTGTGAGAAATGAGGAGAGAGAGGAGTAGTAGTCACGGATTGGGTAAAATAAGAGAACAAAGTTAATTGTAATTCTAGAACAATATTGTAGTCAGGGCTTCTAGCTAGTCCCCCCTTCCCAATCTCCACAATTCTCGTTTCTCGTTCCCAGTCTCTGACTGGGAATGCCATTTTAGAGGTTCTACCTCCAGTTAGGGACTTCCAAGAAATAAATTATCCTGATTAACGAACCACAGAGGCGCAGAGGACACAGAGGAATAAGGGTTTGAGAGATTTTTGCGTTAGGTGGTTGAGTATTTTTTTATTTGGAAGTCCCTTATAATTGAGGCAGAGCCTCTTAACTGTATTCCCACGCGGAGCATGGGAACTAGAGAGTTCTCTATTTAAATAAGAGTTAAATAAGGGAATTTTATCTTATTCCCTCGTTCCCAGTCTCTGACTGGGAATGCCATTTTAGAGGTTCTACCTCCAGTTAGGGACTTCCAAGAAATAAATTATCCTGATTAACGAACCACAGAGGCGCAGAGGACACAGAGAAATAAGGGTTTGAGAGATTTTTGCGTTAGGTGGTTGAGTATTTTTTTATTTGGAAGTCCCTTATAATTGAGGCAGAGCCTCTTAACTGCATTCCCACGCGGAGCATGGGAACTAGAGAGTTCTCTATTTAAATAAGAGTTAAATAAGAGAATTTTATCTTATTCCCTCGTGAGCAATAGATAATTACTATAAATTACTAGGTACTGTTTTAAATTTATCTATTGAACCGAGAGAATAATCCTCTAATTTAAAATCAGCAAAAGGCTTTTTCTCTAATCTATCTCTTAATGCTTCATCTAATATTACCCCTTCAGCTTGTTTTTTGACACCAATGATAATAATACTACGTTGATAAGCTGTTGAATCAAGGCTTACTTGACAATCTTTTCTCTGAAATTGTCCCAGATTTAATAAGCGATAACCTTTAACACTGGATGTACTACTAAATATCTTTTTTCCTAATAATTGGATTTGTTTAGAACGTTCTAAGGCGCGACTTTGTTCGGCGGTAATATCACCTTCGCAAGAAGCTGTTCCTACGGAAATAATCTCGCTGGGATTTTCCATTATTTTCTGAATTCCTTCTTGTTCTAAATTAGATTTTAAGGAATCAAGGGTAATAGTTTGATCATTATATTTAATTTGATATGTACTGCCTAATTGCCATTTATATTCCACTGATAAAACCGCAATATTAAATTCGGCAACTCTCCCTTGACTATCTTTTCCTTCTTCATAGGGGAAATAATCAACTTTGCCTTGTTTAACTGGTGCTTGTCCATAGTCAGGAGGTAAAGCCGCAAATTTGGTATTTCTAAATGCTAATGATACCCACCAAAGTAGTAATAAAGAAACTATTAAAGCTGCAAACCAGGATAATAATGGTAATTTTTCAGGTTGTTTTTGCGGGGTAATAACGGTATTATTGGTAGTTGGGTTATTAATTATTTCTGTTTTTCCTAACCCGCCAATATTCCCGGTTCCGGAGGTATTTTTTGTGAGGTTATCTTCAATTTCTGCTAATCTTCTAGAAATTTCTTCAGCATTGCTAGGACGTTGATTGACTGCCATTGACATTAACCAATCAATGAAATCTAATAATAATGGAGAAATATGATTGGCATGATGTCGCCATTGTAAAACATCTAAATGAGGATCATACAATTGTTCGGGGGGAAATCCCGTTAATAAAAATACAAATGTCCGTCCTAAAGCAAAGAAATCTGATGCAGGTATGGCTTGTCCTTGCATTTGTTCTGGGGGACTATAACCTGATGATGAAATTGCTGTCATTCCTCCACCATTGGCTAAATAGGTTCTGGTAATTTCTCTGGCTGTACCAAAGTCAATTAATACTAATTGTCCATCTGGACGAATCATGATATTTGATGGTTTAATATCTCTATGTAGGTATTGTTGGTTATGAACTAAATCTAATATTTCTAATAGTTGTTTTAACCAGACTATGGCTTGGGCTTCAGAAATGGGACGGTTTTGTTGTTGTTTTAACCATTGTTCTAAATTTGGGCCTTCAATTTTTTCCATCACCATACAATGCAAGATGAGATTATTTCTGGTTTGATAGGGAAAATAACCTTCTGTTTGCGGAATACCAGGATGATTTAGTTGTTGTAAAACGTTAGCTTCTTGTTGAAATAGTGCTAATGCTTTACTATCATTTGTTAATTCTTCTTTCAGGACTTTGAGAATTTTTGGGGTGTCTTGTTGGTAGGCTTCGTAAATTTTGCCAAATCCAGTTTTATCACTCAATAAACGTAATACTCGATAACGTCCTATCAATTCCAATTGAGAACCACAACTTTGACAAAAACGGTTTTCGTCATTATCTGGATGGTTAGGTTGAAGACAAACTGGATTAATGCAAAGGCTCATAATAGGGAACAGGGAACAGGGAACAGGGAATAGGGAATAGGGAATAGGGAATAGGGGTAAGAGGTAAATATGTATCTTTAATTTTGCTTTCTACCAATTACCAATTACCAATTACTAATTTGAAATTATCTCATGTTTGTGATGCTAAAAAAGTGGCAACTGTTTGATTAAATTCTGTGGGGTTGCTTAGAAATGGCCAATGATTTCCGGGAACTTGACACAAACTTAAGTTCTTGAGGTTGGTTTTGTAGGGTTGAATTTGCCAATTTTGGCGGTTTACACCTTTTTCTGGTTGTATAAAGAGAGCAGGTGTATCAACTGGGTGAATAAAACCTGGTACTTCCATAACTGCGTCAAAAATCCCGTCACGGGCGGCTATGGTAAATTTGCTACCCCAAGTCCCGTTGGGTTTTTGTTCAATTGCGGCTTGAAAAACTTGCTGTTGCAAAGAACTCCAATTTTGATATTGACTGAGTTGTTTAATTTTGTGTTCAGCTTCTTGGTAACTGGTAAAGGGTCCCATACTTTTGAGGAAAGGTAAGACGCGATACAAGAGAGGAAATGTGATTTTTAGGAAACTGGGCATTTTCCAGATAAAAATGGGATCTACTAAGGTGATACTTTTTAATCTGGTTGGGTTCTCTCTAGCCCAAATAGCGGCTAATTTCCCTGTCCAGGAGTGGCTGACGATATGAGCCGCAGACCATCCTAGTTTATCCATTAATGCTTCCAAATCAGCGATCGCACTGGCAAAGCTATAATCTTGTTCTGGCTTACTACTCTCACCATGACCACGCATATCTGGCGCAACTATATGGTAATTTGCTGCTAAATAATCTCCCAAACTAGACCAAACCAAGGCATGATCAGCCATACCATGTAATAACAGTAATGGTTCTTGACCTTGACTCCATTCTAAATAAGAAAGTTGAATATCAGGTGTTGATAGAGTTTGACGTACAGGCATGATTTTGTCAATCTTTTCCAGGACAGGGGAAGAGGGAATTTTACCAGAAAAATAACTTTTTTGGGATTAATTTTTAATGGCTCTTGCGTCTCTTTTATGGTGATTGAGGATTGATGATAACAAAACCCTTACGGGACAAGGGTTATAAACAATTATTTCCATATTTTCAATGAAATGCCTACACAATAGGGCTTTCAATGATTTTGAACCAGGTTTTCCATAAAAATAACCGAAGAACCTTTTTAATTTTGATGATTGTACTGATTAGCACGAATTAATGGAACTAATAAATGTCAAAATCAAGAATAGGAATACACTACAGTGGTATGCACTTGAATAAGATACAAAAGTTATCTACAAAGCCATACAGCAAAAGACTTTCAACTTTTCTGTTCCCTGTTCCCTGTTCCCTGTTCCCTGCTATGGGATATTAAAATTACTATGCCAGAAATAGAACAATCCATTGCCCAACACTATCACGACCGGACTAAGTACCACCCTGAAACCCTGGCTTCTAAAAGTCGTAATTTAGACTGGAATAAACAGCCAGTGCCGTTCAAAGAGTATAAAATTGGCTCTGACATTGACCTCAAACCTTATCTGCAAGAAACAGCGGCAACTGTTGCCAATCAACAAGATACCAAATGGTGGTGGCGGCTTTCTCAACTATTATTTCACAGTTATGGACTCACGGCAAAAATGCCTTCTTTGGGTAATACAGTATACTTACGTTCTGCGCCTAGTGCGGGGGGCTTATATCCGGCTGAAGTATATTTAGTTTCTCGTGGGACACCATTATTACCGCCGGGACTTTATAACTATCAATGTCGAACTCATTCTTTAATGCACTTTTGGGAAAGTGATGTTTGGCAAAGTTTACAATCTGCTTGTTTTTGGCATCCTTCCCTGGAAAGTACCCAATTAGCTATAATTACAACTGCGGTTTTTTATCGTTCGGCTTGGCGTTATGAAGACAGGGCTTATCGGCGAATTTTTCTGGACACGGGGCATCTTTTAAGTAATATTCAGTTAGCTTGTAATATTGCTGATTATCGCTCTCATTTAATTGGCGGTTTTGCTGATGAGGCTGTTAATGAATTACTTTATATTGATCATGAACAAGAAGGAACAACTGCTGTTTTAGCTTTGGCAGATTTGTTAGATGTACGCCAAAATTTACCACTAGGACGGACTGCTTTACCTTCGACAACTGCCACTAATTATCCATCTATTCCTGATGGTGAATTGCTGAAATATTTTCACATAAATACTCAAATTCCAGTGAATAACAGTAGTAAGTTAAATTTACCAAATGTGGAACTAGAAAAGTCTTTGGAAGATAAGTATAACTTCCCTTTTTGTGAAAAATTTTCGACTCGAACTACACCAATTTATTGGGGAGAAGATTTAGCAGATTTATCGAATACTATCTATAAACGCCGTTCAACTCGTGCTTATACTGGTGATGATTTAAGTTTTGATGAATTGAAAGCTTTACTTGATTTTACTTATCAACCCCAAAATTATATTGACCAAAATTTAGATCCTCACCCTGATTATTTTGATTTGAATTTAATAGAAACATTTGTAGCTGTTTCTGGAGTGCAAGGATTAGATCCAGGCTGTTATTATTACGCACCTAAAGCCCAAGAATTACGGCAAATTCGGTTTAAAAATTTCCGTCGAGAATTACATTTCTTATGTTTAGGACAGGAATTAGGCAGAGATGCAGGTGCAGTATTATTTCATACTGCTGATTTAAAAAATGCGATCGCTCAATATGGAGATCGTGTTTACCGTTATTTACACTTAGATGCAGGTATTTTAGGACAAAGGCTTAATTTAGCAGCCATTCGTCTTAACTTAGGTGTCAGTGGCATCGCTGGTTTTTTTGATGACCAAGTAAATAATGTCTTAGGTATCCCTATGGATGAAGCAGTGATCTACATTACGACACTAGGAAAACCCAGGTAGAAGCAAAGGAGTCAGGCACATAAAACCATTTTGGAAATTCTGCACCGCATTCTGGAGTGTACGTCATTTTCCAATAGATACCTAAATTCTGTCCAATACAATATTGACCATCTGGGTGGTATTTTTGTAGTGTGGGTTTGATAGATTCTGTTAGTAAAATACCTTGAAAATGTTCTTGCCAATTTTGACCTACGGTACGCTTCGCTAACACAGGCGTACTGTCAGACTCCAATACTTGTCGGTTAAGGAAATGTAGGTTGGGTTGAGCGATAGCGAAACCCAACAAAATCCTTGATAATGTTGGGTTATGGCTGATGCCTCCGGCGATAGCGAAGCGCTGCTGCAAGCAGTTCGCAGGGATACGCCACACTTCGTGAACTTGATTGCTTCTCGTCCCTCGCAATGACTGTAAATATTTTTGTCCGATAAAAGTTACTAAAATCCGTGAAATCAGCGCAATCCGTCTAATCCGTGATTCAGACCTTTTTCCCTGCGTAATGCATATAATCCGCAATTCTAACCTTATTTTTTCAAAATGAGAATTGCTGGGCAAATACGGGGGTTGCCCCTACGGATTTTTAATTATCTTGACGGATTACGCCACCAACAACAGGTTTAATTTCTCCACTGGAAAATGGATCTGTGCCACCTGTCCAATTAAAGTCACTAATGCGAATACTAAAACCGCCTAATTCTAGCACCGGATTATAACGCAGAGTAATACCGTAGGTGCGGCGGCTGTATTCGACTATGTAATCAGTGCTGGTGCTTTTACCTGTATCTAGATTAATGGATGTTTGCAAACCTAACTTAAGTGGTCCATAGATTTGCTGATAAAGTCCTGCATTCAGGACTCTGTTATCCACTGAACGATCAAAAAGAAAGGGTGATAAACCGCTATTAGTTCCTTGGGAGTAGGTGAGATTAAAGGCGGTATAATCTAAGTAAGGGCGAGAGAAGTTACCAATCTGTCCTACTAAGCCAATAGTCCCAGTTAAGGTAGTTTGGTTATCACTGCTACTATAATAGCTAGTAGTTCCTGTGACACCTGCGATCGCCTGCAAATACGGTACGATAGGAGTAGGGGTATATTTTAATCCCTCACTAGCTGTAGCTGCCAATGGTTGCCCTTGCCACAAATTGATACCACCACTCAAGGCCACAGTTCCTTGTAAACGACCCAGAGAAATGCGATCGTTTTTTCGTCCTGATAATAGTAAATCTTGACGGTCAGTGTTTGCATCTATATATTGAGCGCCGCCTTGATAACTAAGATTAATACCGGTTTTGCCTAAAGGAATAATAGGAGAACTGATGATGCCACCGAGACTACTTTGGACAGTTTGATAGCCAAGGCTACCATTATATAGGCGATCGCGGTAAATAGATTCTAAACTCAATATATAAGGATTAACATTACCCAAATTTTGGCGTAACCGCAAACTTCCGCGCAAGTTATTTTCTAACTGATTGAAATCAAAACTAGTTAACTCCCCCGCACCTTCCAAAATAGTTTTCGGACTAAAAACAGCATTTAACCTAGTCTTCACACCAAATAAACTAGCCACATTCTCACTATCCTTAAAAGCCCTTTGCAGATAAAACTGGGGCGTAATCGTCCAGCGTTTTTGATTAGCATTAATTACTTCAAAATCCCGTTCTAGATACAAACCATCTCGTTTACCCGTATCAAAACCAGGAGCAACAATAGTCGGATTGACTTTACGTGGACGACGATCTATTGTCCGACTATTAACAGGCAGAGGGATAACAGCGTTTTGATCAAAAACCAACCTTTGACGCTGGGTAGTAATTTTATCTATCAAAGGCGCTTCCCGCGTCACATTTACCTGCTCCGCTCTTAATTCTAATTCCGGTGGTGAAAAAGGATCATTAGTAATTCTCACATCTTGCGCTTGAAAACCTCGCGGATAAAATTCAATCCGTTGAGCTTCAAACCTGAATCGTTTCACCGTACCCCCAGACTTAGGTGCAGGGACATTTCGCGCGTCTGATTGACCACTAGCGCCAAATTGTATACCCCCTGAACTGTTCACACTCGTCAGCGGCTGATTAGCGCGAATGCGATTACTTAACGGCTGGCTAGATACACCCCCTGCTGTAATATCTGTAGGTAGAGTCGGTGAAAAAGCAAAATCTGTACCTGCTGTGGGGATATAAAGTTCACCTTTACCGTTTTCTAAATCCCCATTATCTTGAATAAAATTATAGGTAAACCGTTGTCCTTGGAGTACCTGATTACCTCTAGTTAAAACCACATTACCTTCCCCCACTGCAATCAAATTATCCAAATTAATTTGTAGGGTATCGGCATCAATCACTGCCCCATCAAACCTGACAACAACATTACCATCAGCAGTGACAACTCGCCTTTGCTCATCATACTCCTGGCGATCGGCAATTACTTCCACAACTCTGCCTTTCCCCACAGGAATCTTCTCTACTGTCGGCGGTTGGGGTGACGGCGGAAATTCTACAGTCGTAGGTGTAGACTCTTGATTTTCGGGATTGCGAAGCTTGAATTCAATAATATTTTGGATTGGTGCAGCAGGTTTTTTATCACCAACAGACAACCGCAATTTCCCCCCCGATTCCTGTAAATTCACATTACTAGGCTGAGTTGGGGGGATAGATGTTTCCGCTAAAACTGCCGATTGTTCAGGATAGCTAGGTAAAGACTTGGGTGCTAAATTTTCCGGTGGAGATAACAGAGAAAAAGACTTCTCAACAACATTTGCCTGGACTATGCTGGTATTTGATTGATATTTGTCATCCTGATTTTTACCAACAATTATCAGTTTTCGCTCATCAGTTTTCACCTTGACAATAGGAACAGAAGCAGCATCATCAACAGGTTTTAAAGATTCAATACTTGGAGGTAGCTGAGGCGGTAATACTGGATGAAACATATTTTCAATCTGACCAAAAAGCAAAAAATAGCCGGAAGGGTGACATACTCCACACACTCCCTTATGCCTTGCGGCACGCTTGCGCGAACGGGTGAGTGTTGGCTTCTCAGCGACTCTTCTATGAAGACATTGACTGAGCTTTAAGACCGTGTGTCCCACGGTTCTTGATATTTATAGCCGCATTTAGATCCCTGCACAAACTTGTATGGCAGATAGGACAATTGTGCATTCTTTGGGATAGCGGCTTTTTAACTTTATGACCACCCTTCGGCAAGCCCAGGGCATCGCAACTAGAGCATTCTTGGCTTGTACCGTTTGGATTTACAGCGATTACTTTTAGTCCAGCATTTACGGCTTTGACTGTTAGTATCGAAATAAATTGTCCCCAACCAGCATCATTAATACTTTTAGCCAATCTTGTTCTAGCGAGTCCTTTTATATTCAACTTTTCCACAGCAATAACATCGTACTTTTTGAGTAGATTGTTTGCAGTTTTAAAGTGAAAATCTTTGCGGGTATCTGACACTTTCTTGTGTTGAATAGCCAGTTTTTTAATCGCTTTTTTACGACGATTAGATCCTTTTTTTCTACGAGAGACGCGACGCTGTGCAGATTTTAATTTACGTTCAGCTTTACGCAAAAACTTAGGGGCGGCAATTCTTTCATCGTCTGAGGTGACAATAAAATCAATTAAACCTACATCAATACCAACGATATTATTAGCATTAAAATCAGGTTTAATCGTTGCAACTGTTTTGTCATCAAGGCTTAGAGTCACATAATATCCGTCTGCTTTTTTAGTGACAGATACAGTTTTAATCTCAAACCCGTCGGGGATTTGACGATGAACAATTACCTTTACATCTCCTATTTTAGACAGCGTAATCTTGTGATTAACAAAGTGATGTTGCTTGAATTGAGGAAACGTAAATGTTTTGTATTGTCCAACAGCTTTAAATCTAGGTCTACCAGATTTTTTGCCGTTGCTATCACCTTTCAACCATCTATCAAAAGCTAATTCAACTTTTTTAGTAACTTCTTGTAGCACTTGAGAATGAATATCTCTGTACCAAGGTCGGTCTTTTTTTAATTGGGTTAATGATGCTTGCTGACTAAAGCGATTAGGTTTATCTTTTAACTCTGGTAAATGACAAACGACAACGGAACATCTATCAACAGGAGAGCGATTTGCTTCATACCAATTAAACCGTTGAGCAAGTTGATAATTGTACTGACAACGCAGCATATCTAGTATTTTATCAATTTTTTCCGCTTGTTTTTTTGTTGGCTTTAATCGGTATTGGTAAGATGTTCTCATGTTTTTCGTTTCCTTTCGACCTGTTTTTATGATAACATAAGGGCTAGACACTAAAGACAGAACTATTACATCTTTGGTAGAAGATTGGATATATTCTCTTAAATCGGAAAATGTTGATTTGTCATTGACCAACAGGCGCATTCATCCCACACTCTTAAGAGTGAGATGTGGGACTTCTGCTGTTTGTGTTCAATCACATCTTAGCCAGTTTCTACCTTCTAGCCACCAGAGTTAAGTTATTGGCTATTTATTCTGCATCCCTACGACCAGGGTTACGGGCTGGGTCATTAGACAAAAACCCGAATATGAAAAGGCTAACAAACAAACCGACAACAATATAAACAGCGATTTTTAAACTCAACATAGAACTAACTCCCAGGGGTTTGCCAAACAGTAATTAACTTATCTTACCCATATCTTGTTCTTTTTGCGAAGGAATAGGGAAAAGGGGTAGGGGAAGTAAGGGAAGTGGGGGAGGTAGGGGAAGTAGGGGAGTTAGGGGAAGTGGGGAGGTAGGGGAAATATCTATTACCTATTACCCATTACTTATTACCTATTACATTGGCAACACGATGTTTGATAACTTTTGCTGGTACACCTACCGCAATGGAATAAGGGGGAATATCTTTATTGACTACTGCACCTGCACCAATAATGCTACCTTCACCAATGGTAACTCCATCTAATACAGTCACACCATGTCCTAGCCAACAGTCATCTTCAATAGTAATTCCGTCACGAGTCACACCTTGCTGTTTTATAGGTAGTAACAAGTCTGTAAAAACATGATTATTAGCATAGATTCCACAATGAGATGCTATCAGGCAGTTTTTACCAATGCGGATATCTCCCTGACCAGCAATACACACACCAGGAGCTATATAAGTATTTTCATCAATATATATAGAAGTATTATCCATACATCCGATATCTACATTTCGCTCAATTGTGACTTGATTACTAATATACATTCTATTGTTTTGATGTCCTTTGGCATCTAAACGCACACCCTTGAAGATATTCACTCCGTTGCCAATTTCAATACATGAACTTCCAGTTATTTCTACTCCATGTTGAATAAAAACTTCATTACCCATACTGCCAAAAATATTTTGATATACCAATCTTCTTAGCTGTGGTCCCATTGCAATTGTTGGTAAATCTCCCAATAAAGTAGTTATTAATAGTTCTTGAAATCTTTGAATTTTTGCAGAATATTTTTGGTCAATCATGATAAATCTCTCGTGAATCAATTATTTTTAGGCAAGAAGGAATTCAGGAAAATCAAAAATGATTTTCCTCGATACTAGAAGCAAGCAAATTTATCCCTAAAAATCCCCAAATATCTGCAAAATTCCCAATTATGGCAATACATAAGTTTGCCTACAGTTGTCAATTGTGTACTCAATTAGTGAAAAACTCTCGATTTAAACAGTTTTGCAATGATGTCTAAATAAGTTATTTCATCTAAGTTTAGCCTCATTTTTATATGCACCTGTATTGAATTAATCAGCAACGTTAATCACCTTTTTCTGGGTTGCATAAATTCACTAGCTAATATCAGTGCATAGCAGTAGTTAGTCTCAGTTAATCTCTGGGCAAGTAATTGGACAGAATTAATGACACACCCTGTTTTTTGTTCTCTGATAACCTGATTGAAGTTAATTTTGTCAAACTACTGATGAGATTAATTTGGTAAACATATCAACTTTTACTGTATCGGGAAAGTTGAGACAGTTGGTAATGCAACTACGAATACAGAAATATTCATGCAGATCAATTACCAGCGGATTTTTGCCATATTTTTTCACAAATGGCTTTAAATATTTGTGTTTTCACAACAATGAATTTCCGTAGGTATTAATAGTGCTAGAATCACTTCTTTTGTGTCACAATTTGATTTTTATTCAATTGGGATGATTATTTTTAAATAAAAACTACTATGGTGGAGTGTCTCCCACATCTGCCATGATGTTAAAATTCACCATTGGTGCAAACAAGAAGGCACTACCACGACTGCTGTGGCGGCTTTCTTGTAAATAACTTGTAGAGTATACGGCTCTAATCATGTTGCACACAAATGATTTATAGGGTAACTAAATTACATTTTCAATTACAGAATTATTGTTTGGGAACAATTGCTATTAAGCATAACATATTTTTGATTGAGTGAACAAGTTTTATCAAAGGTAATAAATACAGCAGAATTCAGCAGTAAAAATGGGTTGCTGTTCGGCTTTGAATTTAGAGCGTGTACTTCATTAATCTGCAATTTGCTGTAATATATTTAGATCCCTGACTTGTGAAAGAAGTTGGGAATCTTTGATTTAGATTTACTCAATGAATAAAATTTAATTTGTTTTAATTAAGTTTGGACAAAACTGTGAAGTGATCTACTGGTAACAGTGCTTTGTAACCTGCTTGTAGCAGCACTTTGCGATCGCTATTTTGCCTATATACACAGCAGATAATTAAATTTTACTAAAACTTTAGCCATAAATCAGGAAACCCCGTAGACTCATGACACCTTTTAGTTTCATGTTGATCTCTAGAAATTAAATAGTTGCCAATTCTTAACAAAGTCATCAAACGTTGACAAATACGGTATAAAGAGTTGGCAATATTAGGTAAAAACAGTAAACAATATCCATAGCTGAACTTAAAGTTTTTCTAAACTATGCAGCCAATTCGTACTTTTAATGTATCTCCTTCACTACCATCCAGACTAGAACCCCTGCGGAAACTAGCCTATAATCTCCATTTTGATTGGAATGTAGAGAGCAAAGACCTGTTTCGTCGTTTAGATCCTGATTTATGGGAATCTACCCACCATAATCCAGTATTGATGCTGGGAACTATCAGTCAAAGCCGACTATTAGAAGTTGTTGAAGATGAAGGCTTTTTAGCGCAAGTAGACCGAGCAGCGCGGCAGTTAGAAGATTATTTGCAGGAATATACTTGGTATAAAAAACAAAGAAATCAGCACCAGAAGGAATGTTACGCCTATTTTTCTGCTGAATTTGGGTTAGTAGATTGCTTACCTATCTATTCAGGTGGTTTGGGTGTACTCGCAGGAGATCACCTGAAATCTGCGAGTGATTTGGGATTACCTTTGGTGGGTGTGGGCTTATTATATCAACAAGGCTACTTTGCCCAGTATCTTAATGCTGATGGTTGGCAGCAGGAACGCTACCTCATCAATGATTTCCATAATATGCCCTTGCATTTGGAACGCAACCCCGATGGTACAGAATTACGGATTGCGGTAGATTATCCTGGACGCAAGGTATATGCACGGGTGTGGCGTGTTCAGGTAGGGACAGTACCCCTGTATATGCTTGATACTAATATTGAGCCGAATAAGGCTTATGACCACGATATCACCGATCAGTTGTATGGTGGTGATATAGATATGCGTATCCATCAGGAGATTATGCTGGGGATAGGTGGGGTGCAAATGCTCAAAGCCTTGGGCTATGAAGTCACTGCTTACCACATGAATGAAGGTCATGCGGCTTTCTCGGCTTTAGAACGCATTCGCATTCTGATTCAGGAAAAAGGACTGAATTACAGAGAAGCTAAACAGGTGGTGTCTTCTAGTAATATTTTCACTACCCACACTCCAGTTCCCGCGGGAATTGACTTGTTTGCTCCTGATAAGATGTTGCATTATTTGGGTTACTATGCAGATATCTTTGGTTTACCGAAAGAGCAGTTTTTAGGTTTGGGACGAGAAAATACTGGTGATTTGTCTGCACCTTTCAGTATGGCAGTTTTAGCACTGAAGATGGCGACATTCTCTAATGGTGTGGCACAATTGCATGGTGTTGTTTCCCGCCAGATGTTCCAAGGTTTGTGGCAGAAAGTTCCTGTGGAAGAAGTACCAATTGCTGCTATTACTAACGGTGTCCATGCCCGCAGTTGTGTAAGTAAATCCACGCAAGAGCTATACGATCGCTATCTTGGTCCAAATTGGTCATCAGCACCACCTGATAGCCAATTGTGGGAACGCATGGATGCAATTCCCGATGAGGAGTTATGGCGGAATCACGAGCGCTGCCGTTTGGATATGGTGTTGTATGTTCGAGAACATTTAGTCAAACATTTGCGCGATCGCGGTGCTTCTGCTTCTGATATTGTTCAGGCACAAGAGGTGCTTGATCCTAACGTTTTTACCATTGGCTTTGCCCGTCGTTTTGCTACTTACAAACGCGCTACTCTATGGATGCGTGATTTGGAAAGAATTAAAAAGATTTTACTCGCTAACAAACACCGCAAGGTGCAGTTTGTGATTGCTGGGAAAGCACATCCTAAAGATATTCCTGGTAAAGAATTAATTCGGGATATTAACCGCTTTATCCGCGAACACCATTTAGAAAAACAGGTGGTATTTGTCCCTAACTACGATATTCACATCGCCCGCTTAATGGTAGCAGGTTGTGATATCTGGTTAAATACTCCCCGTCGTCCCCGTGAAGCTTCTGGGACAAGTGGCATGAAAGCTGCTATGAATGGTTTACCAAATCTCAGTGTTCTTGATGGTTGGTGGGATGAAGCGGACTATGTTCGCACTGGTTGGGCAATAGGACATGGTGAAAACTATGATGATCCTAATTACCAAGATGAAATAGAAGCTAACGCCCTCTATGAGTTGTTAGAAAAGGAAGTTATTCCCCTATTCTATGATCATCGTGATGGTGATGGTTTGCCTCGTCCTTGGGTAGCAAAAATGAAAGATGCGATTCGGTTGAATTGTCCTTTCTTTAATACAGCCCGGATGGTGCGAGAATATGCAATGAGAGCTTATTTCCCGGCGAGCGATCGCTATCATACCCTCACCGTTGATAATTATAGCCCAGCCAAGGAATTAGCCGCCTGGAGAGCAAAATTAGGTGAACACTGGTTTAACATCAAAATCAAAGATGTTGACGTATCCGCAGCATCAGACATTGAAGTTAATCAAACTGTAGCGGTGAAAGCTAAGGTAGATTTAGCAACTTTGAAAAATGATGATGTGCAAGTAGAACTATATCAAGGTTCTATTGATGCCAACGGTGATATCGTCAATGCTGTACCTGTAATCATGGATTATCAAGGACAAGATCCAGAAAATTCCAGTCTTTATACCGCAAATATCACCTACACAACTTCTGGTTTGCAAGGTTTATCTTTGCGTGTCTTACCTCGAAATCAATACCTCTCTAGCCCTTATGAACCCAGATTAATCGCTTGGGCGGAATAAGCAAATAATGTAGAGATGTTCCATAAAACGTCTCTACAGAAATTGTTAAAAATATAGATTTCACCATTTAGGGGGGTGTTTGAAAAGTCATGATTGCTGTATCAAATATTTTACCCCTCCCTAACCCTCCCCTTATAAAGGCTATCGTGTACACACAAGTTAAATTACCCCCCTTAATCCCCCGATGCTTTAGGGGAAAACCAAAAAAATTAGTTCCCTCCCCAAAGCATCGGGGAGGGTTAGGGTGGGGTAATTTGAGGAATAATGGTGATTCGATAACTTGTGTGTACACCGTAGCCTTATAAAGGGGAGGGAACTGGATTTTTATTGTTTCTCCCTTAAGGGGAAAGGGGGTTCAGAGGAAGAAGCAACAGGAAACAGAAAAAACTCATGTTTAAAAACATGAGATTGAAATAATGACACTGTTTTTTTTCGTGCTACGCATCTTTTAAAAACATCTTTTTCTTGACTGAAGTTCTAAACTCAGCAAATGAGTGTTTCTTATCTGTTCCCTGTTCCCTTTTTTTGTAACAATGTGATGAAAATTACGGGATAGCACTTTTCAAACAACCTCTTAGGGTATAGCCTGGAGTAGACGATTCAAAACGATCTTACCTCTATCAATTACCTGAACACGAATATAATTGGGATCATTTGGTTTCCAAACAACTTGATATTTTGTCCCATTATTATTCCAAGTGTAAATTTGACGTTCATGAGAACCAGAAGCAACAGCACCAGATAAATTAATAGAAGTATTTTTGGGAATATGCTTCCCATAGTATTGATAGGAGTTATTGGTAAACTTTAAAGTCACCGTCCACTCTTTATCACTAAATGTATTATTTGGATAGTTAAACTTTTGCACAGCCATTGCTTGACTAGGAATAGCCATATCAATAATTGCAGGTGTAGAAATTCCTAAAATTGCCGATAAAATGATAGCTTTAGTGTTCATAATCTTCCTATTTGTAAACCTAATGTTATCTTATTGTGTGTTTAGTCGTGAGCAAAATTATTGACGTTATGCTGTAGTTTCTTCGTTCCGAGAAATTCTGGAATTAAACAACTTAGGAAAAAACAAACCAGAATTTTCTTTGTATTCCGCAAACTCAGGATATCGAGATAAAGATTGATCTTTTCTCCGCATATTGGGAACAAATATCATGGCTATGAATAACCCCAGAATCAAGAAAGATAGCCAATGTTGACTTAACATAGCAAAAGCCAGATAAATCAACACTTCTCCCAAATAATTAGGATTACGACATTTAGCAAAAAAACCTTCTGTAATTAATCCAGTTTTGTACTTCAGTGTATAGTATTTTTGAGCATCACTAGCAAAATGTAAAAATACACCCGCAATATTTAAAGAAATAGCAGCAGCGACTAAAGGTAAAGGGGGAACAGTACCACTACTAATGAGAATGAATGGTGCTACCCAGTACAAACAAAGGAGAACAAAGGTAATAATTCCTTGGGAAGTAGGAATTTCTTGCTCCCATTGCTTATCTGGAAATATCCTATCTTTTAGTAACCAAAGAAAACCATAAGTACCATGAAGGGAAAGATAAACCCAAGCTCCAATAGTAAAATTATGGTATAAAACCATTAGTCCTAAAACGATAACGAATGTTAGACCTTTGTGAAAATTAATGGGATACTTTATTTTCATATCCTGCTTCTTCTTTAAAGGGCTGAAAATTAGGGAAAGAAATAGAGAGATAGTCCAGTTTCCTCTATCTCTCTGAAATCATTATTTCTTCGCAATTATCCACACTGCGTGAACAATACCCAGAATATAAAAACCAAAGATTGTCAAAAGTAAATTAATCCAAAAATCCTTACCAAACCCGACCTGCAAAAACACTCCTAAAGGTGGGAGAAAAATCGCAACTATAATTCTGACTACATCCATATCCATGTTATTCTCCTGTTGATGTTCTATATTTCTAGAGTTAACATCACCTAATGTGGTGACGATTCCTGAAAAATTTGGTAAACCACACCTTTTAACCACCGCTGATTTTAGCTTTATAACCCAACTTCACCAAAATCTCTAAAATCTTCTGTTTGTGGTCTCCCTGAACTTCAATTTCATTATCTTTCACAGTTCCACCTGTACCGCATTGGGCTTTTAACTGTTTTAATAAAGTAGCTAAAGTTTCCGGTGTCGTTTGAAAACCAGTAATCACCGTGACAGTTTTCCCCTTTCTTCCCGCGCGAGTAGCTTGGATTCGCACATTTTGCTGATTGGGGGGTAAGTCTTGGATTCCCCGTTCTACAGCGCGTTCCAGTGCGGGTGAACTACCGTTACCAAATTCTTGGTAGACAAAGCCTTTGTCAGATTTGGGATTAGCCATAATATTTAATGCAGGAAAAATAGACTTTTATTGTAAACAATTTTAGCCTACCCATCTATTTATTCACAATTCAGATGGAAGAGGTGGTCATTAAACGCAGATAAACGCAGACAAACGCAGATAATTTTATATTTCATTAATTAAACTATCACATCCTGTAAATCCTTAAATCCTGTACTTCAACTATGGCTACGCCACGCAGGCTATCGCTCAGTAACCGTATATCCTGATTCTGGCATGGTTTTAAATTATCTGCTATTATTTATGATAATAAGATAGTTTCAAAAAGAAGAGTATGATTTCAATAAATCAAGCACAACAACAACTACAGAATTTAATTGATTCAGTTAATCAATCTCATCAACCTATTGTTATTTCAGGAGACAATAGCAACGCAGTCTTATTATCTGAAGCAGACTGGAAATCTATCCAAGAAACTCTTTATCTTCTTTCTATTCCAGGGATGAGAGAATCAATTAAAGAAGGATTAGCAACACCGATAGAAGAATGTAATGGAGAATTAGATTGGTGAATTGGAATTTAGTTTAAGTAGGTGAGCGTTGAAAATTGTCGTTATGGCAAGGCAAAAGGCAAGAGGCAAGAGGCAAGAGGCAAGAGTGAAAAGGGTTTGGGCGATTTTACATTTCTTTACACAGTTTGGTTTTATTGTGTTCACCTACTTACACCAATAATTAAAAATCCTCATCATCTTTTAAAAATAAACCTTCTAAATCTCGATAACCACTAACAACACGCAAAATTTCAATACCTTCCTCAATGGGACGATAAAAAATTAGGTAATCATTAAGAGACTTCCAAGAAATAAATTATCCTAAGAAACGAACCACAGAGGCACAGAGTACACAGAGAGAGAATTTCTGCATCAGTTTTGGGACATTTTTTTATTTGGAAGTCTCTAACAGGAAAACTGCGGACATTAGTTGCTAATTCATCACGGCTACGTCCCATACTAGGGAATTTTGCTAAGGAACGCAAATTTAATAACCTGCAATTCTGATGTAACCTGGAATGGTGCGTTACGCTGTCGCTAACACACCCTACTTTTGCACCTTATTTAATTCACATTCCTAACCTTTCACATTTACTATTAATTTTGCTAAGAAGGCTTTCTGCTGCATCAAAACTACTATTGTCTGCTATATAATCAACTATACTCTCAATGTCTCGACTGGCTGGAACTGTAAATTTACAAATATTGCTCATTTTCCAGCCTGAGTCCGTTTTTGTTGAAGTTTTTTTCTTAACCCTGAAAATAGTTCTTCAGCATCTACAAATTCACCTCTATTAGCTGCTGCAATTCCTAGACTAATTTCCTGCTGTAATTCTTTAAATTTTCCTTGATATAAAAATTCCCATTCATCATTTTCCAGTAGATGAATAAAGGCTAATACTTGGTGTTGTTTTTCTGGTGACAATATCCGTACTTTTTCTACAATAGTGTTTTCAACAGTCATAAAACCTCGCGGTAAGTGGGAAACTCAGTGTCTTTAGACACTGAGAGGGATGGTTCGACGCAGCTCACCAGCCGCGACACGAGCAGTTAGACAAGCTCACTGACCACAGTTTTAACCGCTGTGGATGTTAAAATTGAAACCAGATTTTTGATTGGAATCTGGAAACCAACTCCCATTTCTGGGGTAATGTTAGCCTTGGGTTACTGACTATCTGTTCAACATAATCTTCTTTAATTCTACAAGCATCTAATTTGATTTACTATCAGATCCTGTAAATCCTCAAATCCTGGAAATATTGAAATTAAACCATACTTAATTTAGAAATAAAAGCGAAAACTAGAAATTTGAGGATTTTACACCATTTTTCCCCTAGTTTTTTCTAGTTCCCATGCTCTGGGTGGGAATGCAGTTGAGAGGCTCTGCCTCTACTATAACTGGAGGTAGAACCTCTAGGATGGCATTCCCAGTCAGAAACTGGGAACGAGAAACTCTTCTTCTTCTTTCTCTTCCTTCGTGTTCTATCCCTTCGGGACGCTCCGCGAATGCTCCTTCGTGGTTCATTATATTGAAAACGGTTCATAGTTTAACCAAATATGAAACCCCTCTGGTAAACCTCTCCAGTATTAAATGTTATTCCTTTTCCCTCTCCTCTTAGGCTCCTCTTAGGAGAGGGTTAGGGAGAGGTGCGGGGAGAGGCTTTCAACTTGTTCTTTGTATGATAAAAAAGTCCAGCTTCTAGCCGTTTTGAGTATAATTCTTTAAATACTTCATGAAAACATCCATAGTTAAATTATAAAATATCATGGCAGGTGAACAAAACCAAAAGAATATCTTCTCTGAAAAAACATTTGAAGTCATGTCTGAATTTTCAAAAGATTCCAGGACTTACAGGTTTTTCTCTAGAAAGAATGTTTAGATTTCTCAATGCTTTTGAAATTGATGTAGAAATTAGAGTAAAACCTAAATCTAGCCATAATGCACGGATAACTGTAGTTTAAAGACTCCTTCAATGACAGAAAATATTGATCCAAAAACCAGTACCAGCAACGTAATTATCGTCTTAGTAGAACCAGCCGGTCCATTGAATGTCGGTTCAGTGTCCAGAGTTATGAAAAATTTTGGCTTATCTAAACTAATATTAGTCAATCCTCAATGCGATCGCACATCAGATGATGCCTTAAAAATGGCAGTTCATGGTAAAGATATTTTAGAATCTGCGGTCATAGTAGACACATTACCACAAGCCTTACAGGGCTGTGTCCGTGCGGTTGCTACTATGGGACGGGAATACAGTGGAGAACTACCCCTAGATACCCCTCACACCGCTTTACCCTGGTTATTAGCAGAAGCAGAAAAGCCTGTAGCTTTAATTTTTGGTAGAGAAGATAGAGGATTAACTAATGAAGAATTAAATTATGCCCACAAATTAGTTTTTATTCCTACCAATCCCGAATATCCATCTTTGAATTTAGCTACAGCGGTTTCTATTTGTTGTTATGAATTATCACAATCTACTAACTTATTTACAGATCAGAATATACCCGATTCAGAAATTGCCCCATTAGATGCTATGGAAGGATTCTATCAGCAATTAGAATCTTTGTTGCTTTCTATTGGTTATCTTTATCCCCACACCGCAGCTAGTCGCATGGAAAAATTCCGCCACTTATATAATCGTGCTTATCTACAAACTACAGAAGTGGGAATGTTACGAGGGATTTTACGACAGGTAGAATGGGCAATTAATAGAAAAAACTCCGAAAAGCTGGATTAATTGTGAGAATTTGCTCAGAGGATGTTTTAAAAGTGGTATTCCGTAATTTTCATCACATTGCTACCCCCTTTCCCCTTGTAAAGGGGGGAAACAATAAAAATCCAGTTCCCTCCCCTTTACAAGGGGAGGGTTAGGGAGGGGTAAAAAATATTTAATACACCAACCATAACTTTTCAAACACCCTCTCAAGTATGTTCTCAAAATCCATGCGGTTTTTAACGATAATGCTATCAACTATACTCAACACGGCTTAATTATTTGATTTAAGCGGGTAGGGGTTTAGCAGTGCTAAACCCCTACAAATCTAGGTTTTTCGTGATTTTGCAAAAGTCCATGTCCCAACCGTTTTGAGTATAAACTCCGAGGAGTTCCAGTATTTCTGGAACTCTCAAACTAATCCCTATGCTTGAAATCATGCAAGTAGTGAGACAGAATTAATTACACAATGTCATTGCGTAAGCGTTGCGTGGCGTTAGCCATATGGAACGAAGTGAAATGAAGCAATTCCAAGGGTTGTGATTGCTTCCCTTCGCTTGCAATGACTGTAAATATTTTTGTTCAATTACTTAACACAATTTTTGCTACTGTATTCGACAAAATCAACTTATCAATTCAACTGCAACTTCCTGTGCTTCCAACACATTAATTTCATCTAAAATCCGCCAAATTTCTTGCAGCATTGGCTCTAAACCGGTGCGAGTTACGGCAGAAATTATGAACACTGGTGCTAAAGCTAGATGATTTAATTGAGTAGCTAAAGCCTCCAAATCAACAGTTTCTCTATCAACAGCATCTATTTTATTTAATGCCAAAATTTGTGGACGTTTAGCTAAACCTCGTCCATAGGCTTTAAGTTCTTCTTGAATAGTATGGAAATCAGCGATGACATCTTCACTTGTGGCATCAATTAAGTGTAATAAAACCCTTGTCCGTTCAATGTGACGCAAGAAATCATGACCTAAACCGGCACCATGAGAAGCACCTTCAATTAAACCCGGAATATCAGCGAAAACTGTACCATCACCTGTGGGTTTTTTGACTACACCCAAATTAGGAATTAAGGTAGTAAAGGGATAATCGGCGATTTTTGGACGTGCGGCAGATAAAGAAGAAATTAAAGTTGATTTTCCCGCATTTGGTAAACCAATAATTCCGACTTCTGCTAACAATTTTAACTCTAAACGTAATACCTTTTTTTCCCCTTCTAAACCAGGGAGGGCATATTCGGGAACCCGGTTGCGGTTACTCAAAAAATGTTGATTTCCCAGTCCACCTTTGCCACCTTCTGCGACTCGAAAACTTTGTCCGGGTTCAACTATATCACATAGTAAAACACTCGTTACCGCATCATATACAGAAGTACCACAAGGAACTTCAACAATTAGATCTTTCCCACCTGCACCAGTGCAATTATTTGGACCGCCACGTTCTCCATTTTGTGCCTTAAATAAATGCTTGTATCGAAAATCTAACAAGGTTTGCAGATTAGTATTACCTACAAAAATTACTGAACCGCCTTTTCCGCCATTCCCACCAGATGGACCACCTGCTGGGACATATTTTTCTCTACGAAAAGCGACAATACCATCACCTCCGTTACCTGCTTCTACTTCAATTACTGATTGGTCTATAAATTGCATAATTAGTCAGTTGTCAGTTGTCAGTTGTTAGTTGTCAGTTGTCAATCACGCTAACAATTGACTACTAACAACTAATTTAAATATAAGGTGTAACATCTTCCCCACAGTCATCTGCTAGGTAGGAAAGGGCGCGAAAGCGTAACCCTACCATTTGTTCATAAAGGGGGTTAATTTTACACAGGGGCGGAATATGAACTATTTTCCGGCCAAATAAGGTTACATCTCTTTCAAAGGGACATTGGGAAGGAATCATCTTACACAAAAATTTCGCCACTCTGGGGTCTTGAATATCTAACCCGTCTAACCATTGACGCAAGGGAGTTAAAGCGTCTGGGTGGGGGGATTGAAGTCCAGTAGGGGGGAAATCAGTTGTTTGTGCGGTATCTTCTAGGGTATGACGTAAGGCTGTGAGTAAACTCTCTTGCAGTTCTAATTTTTGACACAATTGCTGAAGTAGGTCATCTTCACTAGGTGAGTATATACCATCAGCGATCGCTACCATTACCGCTGTCCGCAAGAAATTTTCCGCTACAGGTGTACCTTTACCTAATATAGCCGCTAATTCATCTGGTTCAATTATCTCTAAAGAATCCCAGTTAATAGCAGGGGCTAATTCATCTTTGGTAAGATTAGTAATTAATTCCTGTTCTTGGGTATCAAAGTTACCATCAGCCCAAGCAATGGTCAGTAATCCCCGTAACCACGCAATAATTTGTTCGCTACTGTAAGCAGTTTGAGCAGTAGTTGTCATAAAAACTCACGCCTTGTAATTTTTATTAGATAATCTTAAACTACCTTGAAAAGAACTACATTTCTGTACATTTAATTGGCAAAAATAAAGGGAATTTAGTTTGAGTTGAGCGACTCTTAACCCAACATGAGCAGGAATTTTTTTGAGTTTCCTCGCGTTAACTCAACCTACGATATAAATACTTTTTAGCCTGAACTCAACAGTATTGATTCACAACGGCATAAAATATAGATATAATTGATTATATTTGTCATTAATTAGGTATAAAGTATGTTCTGCTTTGGTATTGAACATGAAGTTGCTTTTCTCAATGATCAAGGAAAGTTTGCAGATTTCCATAATACAAAATTTGGAGATTTTCAGCAAATTGTTGACAAATTACCTATCTATACTACTGATTACCCACAATTAAGAGTTGGTGATGCTGGGATTAAGAAAAAGCGTTGGTATATTGAGGGCTTTGAAAGATTTAATGACTCTGAAGAAGTAATTGACTGTGTAGCTAAAGGCATCGAAATTAGAACAACTATCCACCCTACTATTCAAGGAGCAATTGATGAATTAACCGCAAGTTTTATTTTATTAAGTGATGTTGCTGCTAATTTTGGGTTTTCACCTGTTTTAGCCAGCTTTAATCCCTATACTTGCGTGTTTGAGCCACAACCTCCATTAAATGATTTTGAAATTAGGCAATTACAAGCTTATCCAGATGAACAAACTGCTCATATTTATATGGTTTCTTATGGACCAGATTTAAATATTTCCCTAGCAAATTTATCTATGGAAAGGTTAATTGATATTGGGAAGAAGTTAACTTATTACAGTCCTTATATCATTCCTTTTAGTTATAGTTCTCCTTTTTATAATGGTGGTTTATGGGGAGGTTTATCAGTGAGGACATTTATCAGAACGGGAAAAAGATCCGCAACATTAGTTTTTTTGGATAAAACAGAAGAATTAATCAAAAGTGTGCCTTCCTTAACAAAAATTGCCCGCATTCCTTCAGAAGTAGGACGGATAGAATTTAAAGCTTGTGATAGTTGTGATAATTTTGCTATTTATGCAGGTTTATTAGCTTTATTAAAAGGTTTAATACTAGATGAAACTTTACCAGGTAGAGCAATTATACCTGATGCTAATTTACACCAAATTTCGGCAAAATTAGGCTTTGAGAATGAAGATGTTTTTGTCAATTCTCAGCAACTTTTAAAAGTTGCAGAAATTGCCCTTAAAGATGATCCTGATCTGGAGTTTTTAACCCCACTGAAAGTTATTTTATCTGAGAAAACAACAAAATCTCATGAATTAATTAAGTTATTCCAAAATTCAGGTTCAATTGAAGCCACTCTTAACCAAACTTATGGCAATTTTGGATTTTAGATTACCAATTTCCTCTATATATTCGGTAGTAGGACAAACACGGGGCAACACGGGGGCATTGGTGTCAACTTAACGTAAAACCGATAACCCGACTGGGAATTCATTCCCAGTCTCATAGCAGAAGTCATCTGAAGATGACTAAAAGAACTAGAAAATTTTTAAACTCGTTTAGTTTACTTTAAATCGGAAAAAACTTCTGTTCTTCCCTCCCCTACCCCCCCTACCTCCCC
>NZ_LJOU01000049.1:0-42117 GCF_001672085.1 Anabaena sp. AL93
CTCCCCCAACTCCCCCAACCCCTCTGCCTCTTTACACCTGTATCCATCCGTGCATTGGTGCGATCGCTTTAGTGACTGACTCAATTATTTCTGGAGGTGCTTCTGAAAGCATGACACTGGGATAAACGGCGGTTCCCCATTGGGGATGGACAAGGACATGGCATTTATTTTGAATGGCGGGATATTTAAGTAAGGCTTGGGCTACTGCTGTGTCATCATGGGGAACTAGGCCAGAATGAGATAGTAATGGATAACCTGTGCGGGGATCTATGAGGTCTGTTAAATATCCGCGATCGCGCAAATTAAATGCCACATCGCAACCAAAACGCATAAATTTTTCTCGCAGTTTCTCTTTTTCTTGTTCTGTTTCTATAGTCATTTCTTCTAACGGATATTGTGATTGCTGCAAGACAACCACCACCCACAAAAACTGTTGTTGTTTCCAATCGGGTAATATCTGTTCGCAGTTGGCACAGATATATGGACTGGGAGTATGAATAGAAATCTCTACAGCTTGTCCTGTTTTGCCAACTAAATGAATCGGACAGCTAGGGTCAGAAATACAAACTTGGGGATAATACACCACATTAATTTGGTTTATGAAAGTTTTTATTTTATCTTTGTTAAAAATAATAACTCTTAAATCTGCAAATAAATCATCAAATTTTGCAAATACTTGAAATATGTTTTTTGTTAAAACTGCACATCTATCAGCATTTTCTGCCATTCTGAACTATTGTGGGGATTTTCTGCATCATCCTCCCAGTTTTGAGGATTATTCCCAATATATTCTTTAATATTACTTAAATGTGTTTCGTCCCTAATTATAGATTCATAATAATTACGTTGCCAAAAAGGCAGATCAGAATGATAACGAATTAAATTAACGCGCCGAGTCACAGAGGATTTAAACCCATTAATAAAAGAACCGAGCGAACCAGACCGTAGGGGCTTACGGCGTAAGCCCTCTTGGTTTAACTCCTTATTGCGTAAATCCTCATGGTTTAATTCCTCAATGCGATCGCACCTTCCCTGATCTTGATCCTGAATCCAAACAATTCCATGTAAATGATTAGGCATTAAAACCCATTCATCTAATTCAATCTCTTGGCGAATTGCTGATGATTTTAACCATTCTTGAACGACTATTTGACCAATTAGATTTAGTTGCATTTCCCCCCGTTTAATATCACCAAACCAACATTGTTTTTTATAAGTACATATTGTGACAAAATAAGCACCAGCTTGACCATAATTGTAATTAGGAAGCCGAATTGAACGCCGGTGATGTTTTTCGGGATCGAACTTCATATAACCAAATCAATAATTGTTAATCTCGTAGGGGCTTACGGTGTAAGCCCTCTTAATTTAAAATTATATACATCATATATGGGAAGGGCGCAATATGGAAGGGCGCAATATGGAAGGGCGCAATATGGAAGAGCGCAATATGGAATATGGAAAGAGGGCGCAATATGGAAAGAGGGCGCAATATGAGAAGAGGGCGCAGGCCCTGCGCCCCTACGGGTATTATGGTTTAGCCGCTGGTTAGTTGTTTAATATGAGCCGGGAATCTGCCATTTTGTAATGCTTGGACTGCTGTTCCCGAATCTTGTACCCAAAACTGTCTTCCAAAGCGGACAATTTCTCGGTGATCTCCAGCCTGAACAACACCAATGACAGGTATTCTGGATTTATCTTTATCCCCTGCTTGTGCTTTGAGAATTGTATTCAAACGATGTTGTTCTTCAATTGTTCCTGCTTGTTGTGGACTCAGTTCCACTAAAATCATTTTTACAGTTTCGACAGTTTCCGCATCTTCCAGAATAAATTGAACTTGATCGTCGCGGCGATCTATCTTACCCCAAATAATCAATCTGGCATCAACTTCGAGTAAAGAACTAATGCGTTCATAGGTTTTAGGAAAAACCACCGCTTCCGAGGCAGCAGATAAATCTTCAACTTGCAGAATTGCCATAGAATCACCTTTTTTGGTGACAACCTTTTTGACATTATTCAACATTACTACCGCACAAAGAATAGAATCATCTTTTTGTTCTGCCAATTGTGCTAAGTTAATAGGTGCAAGGACTGAAGATGATTGTCTGATAGATTTAAGAGGATGATCTGAGAGATAAAATCCTAATAATTCTTTTTCCATTCGGAGTTTTTCTTGAGGTGGTAAATCATTGACAGGGGGAGCTTTTGGTGCAGATTCATAGGCATTTTTCTGGGGTTGATGATTATTCCCTGCCAATCCCCCTCCTAATAAATCAAATATATTACCCTGTCCACTAGCTTTGTCTCTAGCGCGGGATTGCGCCCACTCATAAACTAATTCTAAATCATGAATTAATTGGTTGCGATTAGCTTGAATTTTGTCAAAAGCACCGCAGTTAATGAGTGATTCTAAAGTGCGGCGATTCATGGCACGTAAATCCACGCGATCGCAAAAATCCGCCAAAGATTTAAATGGGACTAATTCTCCTGATTCTTCCCTAGCTTCTAAAATTGAGGCGATCGCATTTTGTCCCACATTTCGCACCGCCGAAAATCCAAATAAAATCTTCCCATCCACCGGCGTAAAATCTAAACCAGAGCGATTCACATCCGGTGCATCAATCACAATCCCCATATTAGAGCAATTATCAAGATACTTCCGCACCTTGTCTGTATCCCCACTATTAGCGGTTAACAACGCCGCCATATATTCCAATGGATAATTTGCTTTTAAATATGACGTTTGATAAGTTACATAAGCGTAAGCTGTAGAGTGAGATTTATTAAAACAATTGGCAGCAATAAAACCATTTTTAATGACGAAATTATGGTCATTTTCCACACCAATATCATAAACATTGGCTTGACCGACATAAGTACGAGAAATTATTTTAACCATATCACTTAGCTTTGCCAAATTTGTTTATTTACATCTTAATAGCCATTATCAGCCACACAGATACCTTTACATTTAATACCATTTGTAGCAGTGCGTAGACAATGGGGACAGAGAACCTCTTCCTTCTCTGTTTCTTGATTTATCACTATATTAGTGCTTGTCTGGAGCTTATCTTTTTCGGTCTGGAGTTTGTCATTCATAAGAATAGATTTAATGAATTTCCATCTGCTGAAGTTTCTCTATTAAATCACCACGTCGGAAAGTGGCAGAAAGTTGTTGTAAAGAAATTTCCTGGTTTCCGTAAAGTGCTTGAAGTGCCTCTTGAACATCTCCGACTGAATCATTGAAATAATTATCCCAATTTTGATTAATCAACTGATTTGCATCCTTAAAATTACGGTGGTTAATTTCCTTCATTTGTAGATTCATTTTTTTGAGAAGTCTTTTCCCCATTTGCATAGCAATAAAGCACGAAGCATAACGGACACAAGCAGGATCATGGGGATACGGACGTTTACGTAGGGTTTCGGCAATTCTATACAACTGTACAGCTATGACGACTTGTGCGCCATTAAGCTGCTCAGTAAAAATTACATTATACAGTTTACCAAAATGCTCACGAGTGAAAAACTTAGCTTGATGAGGCTTTTGTCGCCAAACCGCCAGTATCGCCTCAGCCGCTACACCCGAAGTAATATCTGTGGATCTAGTGCCTGTATCAGAGCGTTTACGGCGATAATTAAATCCCAACTGTTGGATATCCATTTCCAGCCGCCGCTGTAGATTATCATTAGCTCGAAGGTCACGCAAATCCACAGGGTTCTGACTATTAGTAGCATAAGTAATTTTTTGGACTAAATCATCATTATCAGTAGGTAATTGATAAAGCCGAACTAAAACATAAGCTTGAGTATTTTGTTGGCAGAAATTTGGGTCTTGAAGAGTTTTAAAAATGGTCATACAAGTTTGACCACCATTAATAATTTGCAGGTTCTCAACTCGTACCTGATAATCACCATTTTGCAGCGCGTTATAGGAAAAACTGTCGCAAGTTAAAGTGATGCCATTATTATAAAAATAGAAATTGTTTTTTTCATCGCTATTTAAAGTATCCCGAATACCCTCGTTGACCCGGTTGCCTTGCAGCCCTAAATAACGGCGGATATTACGTTCTAACAAGCGTTCTCCGTGTCGCTCAATCAAAGCCGCAATTTCAGTTATAGAAATTCTGCCCACAAGTACCCGACTGAAATTCATATCTTCAACTACAGCTTTGCCACTTAGTTGTAAAGTATCTTTAACTGGTTTAGAAGCTTGCAGAATTTTGATCAGATGTTCATGATTAATGTGTTCCCATGTCACCTGATCACCGAATCCAGATCGATCAATTGCTTCTTGAGAAGAGTCATTCCATTTTATGCCATTATTACAACCTAATGCCCGCACCTGGGGAATATATCCATCCCGAATTAAACTGCGGGCTTCTTCTACTTTGGCAAGTAAGCGTTGATTAATATGCTCTAATTTTGCAGTGGGATCAAACAAAAATCGAATCGCATTAATGAGAGCCGTGATGCCATTTTCAGGAAAATTAGTCTTACCTTCTAGATTATTTACATACTTTACCTGAAATAAACTAACTGTAAACTCACCATCATATTCTTCAGAAATGTGCATGGCATCCACACCAAAATCTCCACCACCTTCTGTTAAACAATCAAAGGTATTAGAGTCTTCTAAATCTAGAATTGTTTGCACACAAAAATATACAAATGCCAAAGATTTAAGTTTGCCAGCATCATTAATATTTAATTCTTCAGCAGCCCGTTGTCGAATGACATTAGTTACTGAGCCTAAACGTTGATCAATAATAGAGGCATTAATATTCATGATTTGTATTTGAGAGAGTGACTTTGTAGACTTACAAATAATTGATCAATACTACTATCTTCATCGGCATATACAGCATCTATTGTTGAGTAATTTGATCCGGTTTGTGTAGTTGCAAATATTCTTGAAGTGCCACAGAAATGGAAGAATTTGTCGCTATAATTTGTTATACTTCTTCAAAGTCAGCCCACTCAATTCCTAGTTGTTTTATGGCTGTGCGTAACGTTCCTAGTTTTAAATCGCGGCCACTCCAATCAGGAATTACAGTTGCTTTCTGAGTAATTGGATTAAACCACTTTCTATGTGAACCTCCACCACGTCTGGGGATTTCTTCACATCCAAGTCTAGATAATTTCTTTGCAACTTCTCTATAGTTCATCTGATGGAGATAATTGTTTCTATTAAAGCTGGTGAGTTTTGGTCTACAGATTGTAGGTTAAGGGGAAGTTCTTTACCTAAATCTTGATATGTTTCCAGAACTGCTTCAAAGGCATCTCTAACATTGGCTAAAACCTCATCCATAGAGTCCCCCTCGGTTATCAATTCTGGCAATAGTGGAGAAGTTACGGTGAACCCTCCTTCTGGTTGAGGTGTAAGCAGTAATGGAATTTTGTAGAACATAATTGTGATTGTATAGTTGAGTTTATTCTATTTTAGATGTTTAGCTAAAAAACCATTAACAGATTTACCTGTGAACATAGAATATATACCTGCTATAATCAGTATCAGACCAAGGATGAAAACACCATGAGATAGACTCTACTCTGTTTACTAAGTGCTGAAACTAATATAATACATCTTCCAACACCATTCAAATGTACCAATGTTATAAAATAGATAAAAGCTCAACCCTAACTTTCCAATCATGAGTCTCCATCCTCTCTTAAAATTTGACATTTCTGAACTCAGCATTGCAGAACGTATCCAACTTGCTGAAGATTTATGGGACAGCATCTTAGAACAGCAAGAGGAATTACCCTTGAGTCCAGCACAACAACAAGAATTAGATCGACGGTTAGAAAATTACAAAAAAAACCCTACAAATGGTTCTAGTTGGGAAGAAGTTAAAAAACGGTTAGGATTCTCCCAATGAACTATAACCTAATTATTCAGCCAGAAGCAGAATACGATATCCAAAATGCTTTTGAGTGGTACGAATCTCAAAATCCAGGTTTAGGTTCAGAATTTGTTCGTGCTGTTGATGCTTGTTTGTCTGGAATTGGAAGACAACCTCTTGCTTACCAAGTTACCTACAAACAGGTAAGAAGAGTATTAATTCGCCGATTTCCTTACATAATTCTCTATGTTTTTGACCAAGATACTGTTTTTGTATTTGCTTGCTTCCATGCAAAACGCAATCCAAAACAGTGGTTAGATAGAATTGAATAAAACTTCTTTTCCTTGCCAAAGCCAATTAAATAATAGCATATCCCGTATATTGCCTAACATTTTGCGGATGAAAACCTAAAACAATTTTATCTTTAGGAATTCCCGCTGCTTCTAATTCATAAGTAACACCATCTTCAGTATCATCTCTTTGCACCCAGATTTTGCCATCAATAATATCAAGATGCACCAAACAACCATGAATTCTTTTATGATCATGCCAACCAAGAGTTATTAATAAATAGCTATCATTTTCATCATCAAAAACTGTTTTACATTCAATCACTCCATAGGAATAAGGAATTTGTGTATAAGGTATTAACACTTCTTTAATAATCCGGCGATAATTATCTAAGGTATCCATTGGGTAATCCTCTCAGCATCAGAATTAAAAACAAGTAAATTTCAGATTTTCGCTTTCTCTTAAAAGTTTACCAATTGGTTCTTCAAACAAATCTGTTAATACTATATTCATTGACTGCTTTTCTTTTGATTGTTTCGGGATGTTTCCATCTCTATCGCTTTACGATAAGCAGCATCTGGAATGTCAGGACTTTCTTGTGCTAGACGAGACAAGGCTTCAGCAAGTTGAGAAAGCTCGGCAACAGCTTCCGATTCAGGAGGATGTTCACTTAATTCATATTTGAGCGAAAACAAGTCTAATTTTCTTTTAACATCTCCATAATTAGCTCCAGCAATTCGATGTTTCTCAGCTAGTTCAGAAAACTTAAAAAATGTTTGTAAAGCTGATAAACCAGCACCAAGAAGTGAAATTAACCCCGTAAAGATTTTGATAGAATTATCAGGATTGCCATTCAAACTTGAAAATATTGCAGTTCCTACAATTGTACTGATGAGTGTTGCAGGAGCGCCAAGAAAAATATGTCTTTGGTTTGCTATTTTAGCGGCTCGATAATGCGCTGCTCGATTCATTAAAGCTGATTTTGAGTAACTTTCTGCTAGATACAAAGTTTTTTCCATGCAATTTTATATACCTTATATTCCTGTAATATACTTAAAGTTACTTGATACTGAACCTTAGCAGACAAAGTTTTGTTACATTTTGATGGAAAATTTTTCTTATACCAAGATATCACTAATCTTACCCCTACAAACAACGCAAACTCTATTCGTATAAATCCCTTACACAATCGAAAATTCCCCAAACCCCAGCCCTGTAAATGCTAAAATCAATGACTTGAATCATAAAGAGAACAATTATGGCATCCATCCGCGAGTTGCACGAACAGATAATTAGTAAAGAACGTTCTGCCGTTGAAATTACCCAAGAAGCATTAAATCGGATTCAAGAGTTAGAACCCAAACTGCACAGTTTCCTCACTGTCACGACAGAACAAGCCTTAAAACAAGCTCAAGCTGTGGATGCAAAAGTCGCTGCTGGAGAAGAAATTGGCATCTTAGCGGGGATTCCCATCGGCATTAAAGACAATTTGTGTACAAAAGGGATTGTCACTACCTGCGCTTCCCGGATTTTGGAAAATTTCGTGCCACCTTACGAATCCACCGTCACCCAAAAACTAGCTGATGCTGGGGGTGTGATGGTAGGTAAAACCAACTTAGATGAATTCGCAATGGGGAGTTCTACAGAAAACTCCGCTTATCAAGTTACCGCTAATCCTTGGGATTTATCCCGTGTTCCTGGTGGTTCTTCTGGTGGTTCAGCAGCAGCCGTAGCAGCCGATGAATGCGTGGTTTCCCTGGGTTCGGATACAGGGGGTTCAATTCGGCAACCTGCTTCCTTCTGCGGTGTGGTGGGCATGAAACCGACTTATGGGTTAGTTTCCCGTTATGGTTTAGTGGCTTATGCTTCGTCTCTCGACCAAATCGGACCATTTGGACGCAGTGTAGAAGATACAGCAATATTGTTGAGTGCGATCGCTGGCTATGATCCGCAAGACTCTACCAGTCTCAAAATCAAAGTTCCTGACTATGCAGCTAGTTTAAAACCGGATCTCAAACTTCGGAAAAAACTTAGAATTGGTGTCATTACAGAAACCTTTGGTGAAGGGTTGGATTCAGAAGTACAAGCCGCTGTCACCAAAGCCATTGAACAACTTCAAGAACTAGGTGCGGAAATTCATCCGATTTCCTGTCCCAGTTTCCGCTATGGTTTACCAACTTACTACATTATCGCCCCTTCAGAAGCATCAGCTAACTTGGCGCGTTACGATGGCGTTAAATATGGTTTGCGTTCCCCTGATGCAGACAATCTTTTATCAATGTATACCCGAACTCGTTCTCAGGGATTTGGGGCGGAAGTCAAACGCCGGATTATGATTGGTACTTATGCCCTTTCCGCTGGTTATTATGATGCTTACTATTTGAAAGCCCAAAAAGTCCGCACTCTCATTAAAAAAGATTTTGAAAAAGCTTTTCAATCAGTAGATGTGTTAATTTCTCCAACTGCACCAACTACCGCATTTCGAGCCGGAGAAAAAACTACCGATCCTTTGAGTATGTATTTAAATGATTTAATGACTATTCCCGCGAATTTAGCTGGTTTACCAGGAATCAGTTTACCTTGCGGTTTTGATAGTAAAGGTCTACCAATTGGACTACAAATAGTTGGTAAAGTGTTAGGAGAAGAGCAACTTTTCCAAGTAGCTTATGCCTATGAACAATCAACTAATTGGCATTTACAAAAACCCAAAATTGCTTAGAGGATGGTTGAAAAGTATCAGAATTAATCGAGATCCCCCCAACCCCCCTTACAAAGGGGGGCTAAATTCCTCAAAGTCCCCCTTTTTAAGGGGGATTTAGGGGGATCTAAAAATATTTGATACACCATGAGGGACCACCCTCTTAGTTTCTCACTCGCGGGGGTTTACGCCGTAAACCCCTACTACAGAGGTTTTACAATTATAGTGCATTGTAGCCCCCTCATCGCTTGCGGGGAGGGGGTTGGGGGTGGGGTTCTTGTACTTCATAATAAACTATTCAACAAAGAACTTTTCCAGACAGCGGACAAACATTTCCACACCCATTGGTAAAGCTGTTTCATCAAAATCAAATTGGGGATGATGATGAGGGTAATCTAATTTTTTCTCTGGATTTGCAGAACCAAGAAAAAAGTAACAACCGGGAACTTCTTGCAGAAAAAATGACATATCTTCCCCACCCATTGTTTGACATTCGGGAACGATACCAATAGGGGTTTCTACGACTTCTTCTGCTACTGAATGCACTAACGCTGCAATTCCCGTATCATTGATAACTGGTGGATAAAGATGAATATAATCTAAGTCATAACTTGCACCATGACTTTGGCAAATTCCCGCAATAATTTGTTGAATGCGTTCTTTAAAAAAACCTGCCAAATCAGGATTAAAATATCTCACTGTTCCCCCCATTCTCGCGGTATCAGCAATCACATTAACTGCTGTGCCGGCGTGGAGTTCTCCCACTGTGACTACAGCCGAATCAATGGGGTTCACATTACGGGAAACTATTGTTTGTAAAGCATTGACTATTTGCGCTGCTACCACCACAGAATCCACTGTTTGATGAGGAATTGCCCCATGTCCACCTTTACCGAAAATGGTGCAACGGAACAATTCGACAGCAGCCATTAATGCCCCAGCCCGGACTCCTACAGTTCCCAATGGCAGATTATTCCATAAGTGTAAA
Source organism: Anabaena sp. AL93 (assembly GCF_001672085.1). Lineage (NCBI taxonomy): Bacteria > Bacillati > Cyanobacteriota > Cyanophyceae > Nostocales > Nostocaceae > Anabaena > Anabaena sp. AL93. Next base: position 9,824 of record NZ_LJOU01000049.1, read on the forward strand.
CCGATAATGGCATCAACATCAGGGTTTTTAAGTACACCTGCTGCAATCATTGGTTTTGCTCCACCGGGACCTTCTTCTGCGGGTTGGAAGATAATTTTGACAGTGCCGCTAAAGTCTTTTCGGTGTTGATTGAGGTAATAGGCTGTACCGAGAGCGATCGCTGTATGTCCATCATGTCCACAAGCGTGCATGACTCCATCATGTTGAGAACAATAGGGAACTTGATTCTGTTCTTGAATAGGTAAAGCGTCCATATCCGCCCGAATTGCTAACACTTTGCCATTCCCAGGTTTTTCACCTTTAATAATAGCGACAATTCCCGTTTGAGCAATTCCGGCTTGATGGACAATTCCCCAATTTTGCAATTTTTGGGCAATAAATTCGGCGGTAATTTTTTCCTGAAAACCTAATTCTGGTTTTTGGTGGATCTGTCTTCTCCACTCCACTAATTGTGGTTGTAAAGCCCGAATTTCTAACCGGACATTTTTGAGATTTACTGTTGAAGCCAGAGGAAATGTAGAAACCATATTTATCAATTAAAAATTAGTGATTAGATTTATATTTCTTCCCTGTTCCCTGTTCCCTATTCCCTGTTCCCTATTCCCTACAATATATTTCCCAGTCCAAAGCCGCAGCCACTTCGGCAAGTTTTTCCAAATCTCTAGGATTTTCTAGGTAGGGAACACAACCTAAAACGGGAATATTTGTTAATGATCGAATTAAATCTGGTGGCGTTAAATCAGCAATTTCTTCCTCAGTGCGAGGTTGGGTACAATTGAGAATAATCCCCCGCAGATTGATTTTAGTTTGCCTAGCTAATGCTACATTAGCCACAGCACTAGCGATCGCCCCCAACCTCACCGGCACAACCAAAATAGTTTTCAATCGCCATTCACCCGCCAAATCAGCCACAGTCAACTCATTGGTAACTGGTGAACCTAAACCCCCCAAAGATTCGACCAACACAAAATCACGCTGTTTTTGTAAAGATAACAAAGTTCGCCAAGCGATCGCCAAATCAACTTGACGATTTTCCTTCGCAGCCGCAATTGGAGGTGCTAAAGGCGCTTGAAAATACAAAGGTGTAATTTCCTCCGCCGACTGTTCCAAATTAAACAGACTTTGGTACAGTTCCCTATCACCCACCCCCGATTGAATTGGCTTCATAATCCCCAAACTGCGCTGAGGATAATATTTTTGCCAATAAGCCGCTAAAGCTGCCGTCACCACAGTTTTACCAGCATCCGTATCAGTTCCCGTAATCAATAAAGTATTCAACAACGTTTTCCGTTAAAAATGACAACTTAATTTGCTTCCTTTCCTAATTTAGCCCTAATTAGTCCCATTAAACCCTGGTGTTGACGTTGGCGTTGGTGTTGCCGTTGGCGTTGGTGTTACCGTTGGTGTTGGTGTTACCGTTGGCGTTGCCGTTGGTGTTACCGTTGGTGTTGCCGTTACCGTTGGTGTTGTCGTTGGTGTTGGTGTTACCGTTGGCGTTGCCGTTGGTGTTGGTGTTACCGTTGGCGTTGGTGTTGCCGTTGGCGTTGGTGTTACCGTTGGTGTTGGCGTTTCTAAAGCCACATTCAAACTATAATTAACCTCTGCCACACCCCCGGACAAACCTAATTGAATAATATATTTGCCATCATTCGCTAATATTCCCTCATAAGATGTAGATTGTTGATCTTGAGTATTCACGACTTCACCATCAGCAGTTAAAATCGTCAGAATAACACCACTGTTTTCATTTACAGATACAACTAACTTTTCCCCAATCTTACCTTGCAAACTATATTGAACTAATTCATTTTCCCGCAGTGTTCCCTCAACTCTCGCCATATTAGACCTGTCTAATTTCAGCCGTTGGCGATTAATCACAGGTTCGCTATTAATCGGTGTTGGAGTTGGTGTTAATGTGATCCCACTAGGAATAACTGGAGAAGGAAAAGATTGTGGCGTTGTCATCGTTTCTGCCGATGAACGAGGCTTATTTTTAAGTGAACTTACTAGATTCCAAGAACCAAAACCTGCTAAAATAATTACAACAAAGCCGATACCCCCCAACGCCCAACCATTATCCAAAATAGAGCTACTTTGCCCAGAATCTACTGAAGGTTGCGGCTTTTCAGATGCTTTCGATATAGGTTCAGGACGGTGACCAATAGCAATAGTTTGTAAAGAAGATAAATTAGCTGGAGGTTGACTACTATAGCCTATGTTCAGCAGTGCCTGAGTAACATCAGCCGCACTTTGATAGCGTTCCCCAGGTAGATAACTCAACATTCGCTGTAAAACCTGAGCAAATTCTGGTTTCACCGTTGCCCATTTTTGCCAATTCCAGGTTAGTTGCTGCTCATCAAATAAATCTGCGGGTTCTTTCCCAGTCAATAAAACTATAGAAGTCACAGCTAACGCATACAAATCACTACTAGGATATGCCCTGCCCGTCTGCATTTGTTCGCTAGGCGCATAACCTAACTTACCTACAGTTGTTACTGATGTAGCACTTGATGATTGTAATTTTGTGGCTAACTCCTTAACCACTCCAAAATCAATTAACACAGGCAGAAAATCATTTTCCCGTAAAATTATATTTTCTGGAGATATATCTCGATGAATAATTCCCTTTCCATGAATATAACTAAGAACAGGTAATAAAGTTCTTAATAAATGCAGTACATCGGCCTCATTAAAGGTTTTTCCCAGGTCTTGACGTTCTTTGAGCAAATTGCGGTAAGTCTTACCAGCCACAAAATCCTGTACCAAAAATAACTTTTCGTTTTGGGCAAATTTTTCTCGAAATTTGGGGATTTGCGAATGTTCAATTTGATACAATGTTGCAGCTTCTCGTTCAAATAACTCCTGTGCTTTTTGCCCATGGGATGTTTCTGTGATTGGGGCAATTAATTCTTTCAGAACACAAAGTTCATTAAAGCGTCTTTGGTCTTCTGCTAGATAGGTTCTACCAAATCCCCCCTGTCCAATAATGTGAATTATGTGGTAACGATTTTGTAGGATAGTACCAACTGTAATCGGTGATTGCATGATCTATTAATTGAATATAATAGCAACTGAGCTAGAACTTAGTAAAAGCATCATCCATCCACAACGTGACACAATATGTCTCAATTGTAGCTTCCGTAATTTTCCTCAGTCACCCCGCCTGCAAGGAAGTGTATACTGGAAATAAGTCTTGCATTATTCTATTCTTACGTTCTGCCTTAAGTCAGGATGTGTTCAATATGGTAGCGTTTTTATACAGGTTGATTACCTTTCCTGTCTATTGAGAAGATGATAACATCAAATATAATCAACTTATCACTGGGGGATAAATCCCCTCTTACAGCTTTCATCCCCGACTTACAAGACATTGATACCTAAAAATTTTGGGGATTTTTAGGGATAAATTCCGGGGTTTTGAGCCTATCTTCTTATAAATCAAGCGGTTTAGTTCACGGCAAATTTTTCCAGGTCTGGGGATTTATTAAAATTAATATTTAATCTTCAGTTAACTGGGTTATTAATTGGTAATAAGTATCATAAAATAATTGTTTGCACGTTTGGTGCTATTTAATCATAGGTGTTGTAACACCCCAGAGCTAACTGGAAGATCAATATTATTTGTTTACTCAATTTCGGCGAAATTTGCTCAATCTCTGATGATATTTCTATGAATGCACTTCGAGGATCTGCTGTGCTAAGTTCTGCCACTTTACCAATTCAGTCAATAGCAACGGGACTACCTGACAATAATCGTCTGCGGCTTTTTTCCGGTTCTGCCAATATAGCACTGTCGCAAGAAGTTGCTCGTTATCTAGGTATGGACTTGGGGCCAATGATTCGCAAAAGATTTGCGGACGGAGAACTTTATGTTCAAATCCAAGAATCAATTCGGGGTTGTGATGTCTATTTAATCCAGCCCAGTTGTCAACCCGTCAATGATCATTTGATGGAATTACTCATTATGATTGATGCCTGTCGTCGAGCATCTGCACGCCAGATTACAGCAGTAATTCCTTACTATGGTTATGCTCGCGCTGACAGAAAAACAGCCGGCAGAGAGTCAATTACTGCGAAGTTAGTTGCTAATTTGATTACTGAAGCAGGTGCTAACCGCGTTCTAGCGATGGATTTGCACGCAGCCCAAATTCAAGGCTATTTCGATATCCCCTTTGATCATGTCTATGGTTCACCAGTTATCCTAGATTATCTCATTAGCAAAGGATTACAGGATATTGTGGTTGTTTCTCCTGATGTGGGTGGGGTAGCACGGGCTAGGGCATTTGCGAAAAAATTGAATGATGCACCATTGGCAATTATTGATAAACGTCGTCAGGCTCATAATGTCGCCGAGGTTTTAAATGTGATTGGTGATGTGAGAGGCAAAACTGCCATATTGGTGGATGACATGATTGATACTGGCGGTACGATTGCGGCAGGGGCTAAGTTACTACGTCAAGAAGGTGCAAGTCAGGTATATGCCTGTGCTACTCATGCTGTATTTTCCCCACCGGCAATTGAGCGATTGTCTAGTGGGGTCTTTGAGGAAGTTATAGTCACTAATACTATTCCCATCCCAGAGGCTAATCAGTTTCCGCAATTGGTGACGCTTTCTGTCGCTAATCTCCTGGGAGAAGCAATTTGGCGGATTCATGAGGATAGCTCACTCAGTAGTTTATTCCGTTAATCAACCAATAACTATCTTCCTAAAGGAAGAAAAAAGGAGTCAGGAGTCAGGAGGAAGAAAGAAGAAAGAAGGAGTAAAAGCATGATAACTTTGTACTTCCTGTAACCTGCAATATGCTGTAAATAATGAAGGATGAAAGTTTTCGTTCTTCATTTTTTGTATGCAGCTAAAATTTCTAATTCGGAAACTACTCTTTCTAGTTCTGCCACTAAGGGCGTAATTTGATGTTTTTGGAAAGCATTTGCTAGGGAACGATAATACCAAAGTGTGCCTTCTTTGCCACCTTGAAACCGTTCCCAAACTGCATCACCAATCATCCGATAATCTTTGAGAATTGAACGGACGTTATGGAGTTTGTCAGCGGCAGAAACTAGCAATACTTCTGGGGAAGCGGTGGAAATATGGGCAATATAGGCTTGTTTCCGGGGTTTCCAAGGGGGTTTAGGTGTGGTGTCTGTGTCTGTACAACCATCAACAATAGCAGTGACATGATCCCCAAATCGCCGACGAATTTCTGCTCTGGTGGCTGCTCCACCTTGGTCTTCTATGGCATCATGTAATAGGGCAGCGATCGCTTCATCTTCATTAGCACCATATTCTAAGGCTATGCTGGCTACTCCTAGTAAATGGGTAATATAGGGAATATCACCAGCTTTGCGTTTTTGCGTGGCGTGGAGTTCATGGGCGTAGGTAAGCGCTTGGGTAAATCTTTCTGATAGCATTTTTAGTTAGAGGTTATAGATCCCCGACTTCTTCGAGAAGTCGGGGATCAGGGTATTATTTAGTTAAACAGGTATTTCGGCGTTAGTGGTAGTATTACTAACAAGACTTACACAACTGGCATATTCACAGATTACTACGTGCATTCTAATTTAAGGGTTTTTAGAACATGATTTTGAAATCCTACTAATCCTCCTCGTCTTCCCCAATGTTGGTTGAATGTAGGCGTTTCTAATTTCATCACTTTACCCCCTTGAAGATGAACCTGATAATCAAACACCATGTCTTGTTCTGGAGGTACACTCGAAAAATCTGCTATCCAAACTATTTGAACTAGACGAGAGATACCAAATTCTCCACCATCAGGCTCTTTATACAAAGTCCTGTTCAGAAGTTTAACAATATGGGTCACTTTGGCACGCTGTCTTAAAAGAATGAGTTCACTTTCCTCTGGTTTAAGGGCATTCTTTTCTTGTTCTGTTTTCCAATTTAACCGAAAAATTTTTAAGTCCGAATCAATATCGTGATAAGCCCAATATTTATCATCACCCTGATGATTTATATTTTTAGTCCACTTTAGTTTTGTCAAATCCATAAATTTAGTCTCTATTTAAACAACAAACTTTATATATTAATCTCAGCTAGTCCGCTGTTAGTGAAGGTTTGTTTGTAGAAAATCCTAACAACCACTCTTAAACCTAATTCTTTTTCTATGGTATATTTACCATCTTGTAATTGCTGTCCTGACAACCAAGCCATAACCTGTAAACTTATAAATCTATAAGTTCATTTTGGCACAATTTTAGTTGTAAGTGCTAATTTCAGGTTATTATCTGTCTAAAATAGTAGAAAACACTTGACTACAAACTAAAAACCTGTGCCACAAACAATTCTCAAGGAAATTCTCAGTCAGCTTGATAGTTTAGAACAAGATGAACTACAGCAACTTAATCAAGCTATCCAAATATGTCTAGCTGATAAAGCACAAGTTAATCAAATCACAAACTTTCATCAAGCACTGTTAAGTTCTGGTTTGGTGAAACAAATTAAACAACCTGCTGACAGTAAACAACATGAAAGAAAACTTATTCAGGCAGAAGGAAAACCTGTTTCTCAAACTATTATTGAGGAACGTCGCTAAATGTCCGTTTATTTTTTAGATAGCAGCGCCTTAGTTAAACGCTACGTTGCGGAAATAGGTTCAGGTTGGGTTGTTAGCTTGTGCAATCCTACGTTAAAAAATGATGTATTTATTGCTGCTATTACTGCTGTAGAGATTACTGCGGCAATTAGTAGGCGATCGCGGGCTGGAAGTATTAATATTCAAGATGCTACAATGGTCTACCATCAGTTAAAAAATGATATCGAATCTGAATATCAAGTGATAGAAATTACAGACAATATCATTAATTCAGGAATGAGATTAGCTGAAAAATATTGTTTACGCGGCTATGATGCAGTTCAATTAGCTGCTGCTGAGTCCATAAATACCCTTTGCATTGCAAATGGTTTACCTCAATTAACTTTTGTATCTGCTGATAAAGAATTGAATATAGCCGCTGTCAGTGCAGGTTTGCTTGTGAAAAATCCTCACAACTATTCTTCAACCTAAACCATGCTCTTGATATTTATTATTAAAATAACAATATTTGTGACAATTAAGGTAGAATTATTAAAGGTTCGTTACAGATTTGGTAAATCATCTCCACTTCTGTTAAAACGACCGAAAATTAGCTTCTTAATCTAAAAACCTTAAAGTTTACCGAAACCCTCTATGACGCTCCCAATTCGTAACGTCGCCATTATCGCCCACGTTGACCATGGTAAAACCACCCTTGTTGACGCTCTCCTCAAACAGTCCGGCATTTTCCGCGAAGGCGAAGACGTTCCGGATTGTGTCATGGACTCCAATGATTTGGAGAGGGAACGAGGCATTACAATTCTTTCTAAAAATACAGCGGTTCGTTACAAAGACACTCTGATTAATATCGTTGATACCCCTGGACACGCTGACTTCGGTGGAGAAGTAGAACGGGTACTCGGCATGGTGGACGGTTGTATTCTGATTGTTGATGCCAACGAAGGTCCAATGCCCCAAACCCGCTTTGTGTTGAAAAAGGCTTTGGAAAAAGGTTTGCGTCCTATCGTTGTTATTAACAAGATTGACCGGGGACAAGCTGACCCCCACGTTGCTGTTGATAAGGTCTTGGATCTGTTCTTAGAATTAGGTGCAGATGAAGACCAATGCGACTTTAAATATCTATTTGCTTCCGGTATGGCTGGTTTCGCTAAGGAAAGCTTAGAAGCAGAATCAGTAGATATGCAGCCCCTATTTAATGCCATTCTTCGCCACGTACCTGCACCTGTGGGAGATCCTAACAAGCCTCTGCAATTGCAAGTGACTACCCTAGATTATTCTGAATATTTAGGACGGATTATCATTGGTAAAATCCATAATGGAACTATCCGCGCTGGACAACAAGCTGCTTTGGTAGTAGAAGATGGCAGCATTGTCAAGGGCAAAGTTACCAAGTTGATGGGATTTGAAGGTTTAAAACGGATAGAAATGGAGGAAGCTACCGCAGGTTATATTGTGGCTGTAGCTGGTTTTGCTGATGCTTATATTGGTGAAACTATTACAGATCCTAATGAACCTCTGGCTCTACCCTTAATTAAGGTGGATGAACCAACTTTACAAATGACCTTCTGGGTGAATGATTCGCCCTTTGCTGGTCAAGAAGGTAAACTGGTAACATCTCGGCAAATCCGCGATCGCCTATACCGCGAATTAGAAACCAACGTAGCTTTGCGCGTTGAAGACACCGACTCTCCCGATAAATTCCTGGTTTCTGGTCGGGGTGAATTACACCTGGGTATCTTAATCGAAACCATGCGTCGTGAAGGTTTTGAGTTCCAAGTATCCCAACCTCAAGTAATTTACCGCACAGTTAATGGTCAACCTTGCGAACCTTTTGAACTTCTAGCTTTAGACGTTCCCGCCGATGCAGTTGGTAGCTGTATTGAACGCTTAGGACAACGGAAAGCGGAAATGCAAGATATGCAGCCAGGTGGAGGCGATCGCACCCAACTAGAGTTTATTGTGGCAGCCCGTGGTTTAATTGGTTTCCGGGGTGAATTCATGCGGATGACTCGCGGTGAAGGGATCATGAACCACAGTTTCCTTGATTATCGCCCCCTTTGCGGTGATATTGAAGCCCGGAATAAGGGTGTTCTTATCTCTTTTGAAGAAGGTGTTTCTACTGCTTACGCGATGAAGAATTGTGAAGATAGAGGTGCATTCTTTATCAGTGAAGGAACAAAAGTTTACAAAGGTATGATTATTGGTGAACATAATCGTCCCCAAGATTTGGAATTGAACGTTTGTAAAACTAAGCAGTTAACCAACCACCGCTCATCTGGTGGTGAAGAACTGACTCAGTTACAAACACCCGTAGACATGAATTTAGAACGAGCTTTGGAATACATTGCTCAAGATGAATTGGTGGAAGTTACACCTGAATCTATCCGTCTTCGCAAGATGTCTAAGAAATTGGTGAAACGCTAATATCTGTAGGGGTGGGGTTTCCCCACCCTAATTAAATTGGCATTGCTGATTAAGGGTATGAATTTTAGTCTCACGCAAAGGCGCAAAGACGCAAAGGCAAGATTTTTAAAGGTTCAATTTGGAAATTTCATACCTCGATTCAGCAACGCCTTAAATTCATTCACAAGAATGATACAATCTTTGTTAGAGGGTTGTATTTTTTTATATATAATTAGATTGGATTAAGCGACAGCGCAACAAGGATTTTAATAATTAAGTTTAATAATGTTGGGTTTCCTTTGTCAACCCAACCTACATTTTCTTAAACTAAAAGTATTGTGTTGAGTAGAATTGATGAGCAAAACAACTATTAGTTAATTTTTTTTGTTCTCCATTATTGATTGTAGTCAAAAATTTGGGAATGCTTGAAAATAGGGATGAAATAACCTCTAGGGGTTGTGCAAATTTACATATCAAGCAGTTATTAGGCTAATAATCACAATGGCAAATTCAAACAATAAATTATTTACTCCTCGAAATGATGGAAATTATGTAAATACAAAAGAACAACAACGCCTACAAGCATTATTGAACCTGGGTTTGCAACAATCAGAAATGATTCCAGTATTTGAAGAAGCTGCTCAAACTGCTGCTCACTTTCTAGAAGTGGAAATTTCTATTTTAGGATTTATTGATCAAAAATTTCATTGGTTCAAATCGGCGGTGGGCTTATCTCGGTTAGGATTAATGAATGATTTAGCTTCTAAACGCCAACTTTTACGTCGGGAGTCATTTTGTTCTCAGGTAGTAGAAACTTTAGCCGAGTTACATCATGGACAAATTTCTATTCAAGGTTCGGTGGAGTCAGGATACCGTTATATAGTATCTTTGCCATTAAAGTTTGCGACTTCTTCAGCAAGTAGTTAAGGAAGTTTCGTAACTTACTAAATATGAATTTAAACGATTACTTGATTACACTGATGTTTTTGAGAGCTTTTGTCTTTGTTTAGGTAAATTTCTGATGAAAAAAGGTTGTCATCAAAAATCCAAAATTCAGCCAGTAATACTTTTGAGTCATTACTTTTATCTCTTTTATCTTTTATACGATTCAATGAATTTCATGAGAATTTATCCTGCGATCGCATTTCATGAACACAAAAATCTACCCCCGTTAACGTTGGGGGTGTCAATGCCTTATTTACCCAATGATTCGAGTTTTAATAGCCATAATCTTGTCCAAAAAAACACCGTATTGAGCAAGGTGTGGCTTCAAGATGTTATCAGCAAATGTTTGTTCAGTTGGTCGTTCTGCAAATAAATAGAGTCGTATCATTAGTGTGGACCTCCACCAATGATATTTTTTTCCCAAATTTCTCCTAAACTATATTCTTCTAACCAAGTTTCTAATTCTTGAGGATTTAACCGCTTAAATTGCGATTCCTTACCTACTCTATCTACCGTAATTACATCTTCAGGATTAAAGTTATCTAAAAAAGAAGTAGATTGGGTGCTGATGAGAATTTGTGTATGATAGGAGGCCTTACCAAACATCGCAGCTACAACATTGAGCGCGTAGGGATGAAGACCCAGTTCCGGTTCATCAACAATTATTAGTTCTGGGAGGTCTTCTTCTGGCTGCAAAAGCAACGTAGTCAGGCAGATAGCACGTAATGTACCGTCCGAAAATTGGTGTGGACCAAATACTTGATCTGAGTCTTTTCCCTGCCAGTTGAGAATAACATTATTCGCTCTAGGCTCAAGAACAAAATCATCGAAAAATGGGGCAATTAAACGGATCGTTTTAATAATACGCTGATAGGCTGTATTATGATATTCACGAAATCTCAGAAGTAATGCGGCTAGATTTCCAGCATCAGACACCAGCGAGCGGTTGTCATCAATATAACAGGATTGACGAACTCGCGCGGTAGATGACGTATCGTGAAAGTGGTAAACACAACAGCCATTGAGCAAATGTTTGATAGCGTTGGCAATTGTTGGCGTACCTTCTTGTGCTGCTTTGTTGATTTTTGTTTCCTGATGTCCTGCACCTAACGAGTAAGTGGTTGAAGGTTGAGGTAGGTGTAAGCCGTTTCGCGTCCCTGTTTCTTCAGCAAAGATTAAAACCTATCTTCCGCACCCTCAACTGTCACAATCGGTTTTTACTGTTTTTTATGATGAAATGAGGATGTATTATATACAGAATCTCAATGAATTAACGGATACATGATGCCGACAAGGCATAATTTATATCCAGAAATCAAGAGAAAATCAAGTGATAATACTATGTGACACCCCAGGGTGCGGAATGTGGGTTAAAATATCCCCTGCCGCATGAACTAGACAGATTTTATAGATAATATCCCCTTTGTCAATCTTGAACTCTAGTTGTGCCTCTATTTGCAGTGTTACCTTCGGTCCAAAGTGCAATAGGGATTGAGCATAACCCGATATGCCGATATATTCTTGAAGTCGTTCGGCCATCATCTCATTCAGCATCTTGAAAAAGGAGATCAGATTGCTCTTAGAGACTTCCAAATAAAAAAATGTCCCAAAACTGATGCAGAAATTCTCTCTCTGTGTACTCTGTGCCTCTGTGGTTCGTTTCTTAGGATAATTTATTTCTTGGAAGTCTCTTACCTGCTCCATTAGCTCCAATCAATATGTTTAAGGGACGCAACTCAAGATCCATTGTCTTAATGGACTTGAAGCCCTTGATAATTACTCGTTGTAGCATAATCAACAATCAGTATTTATACAAAATGATTATATATGTAGATGATGTACAGGGATTAAAAAAAAGGTGCGTTAGGCTAAAGCCATAACACACCCCAATTAAACTAAATTGCAAATACAACTAAGGATACAAACCCCGATCATTCAAAGCTTGCGCGACTCTACCTACACCCAAAGTATAAGCAGCTAATCGCAGATTTACCCCCCGTGCTTGCGACTCATGAATCACCTTGCGGTAAGCCTGAACCATCAAATGTTCCATTTCCCGGTTGACTCGTTCTTCGTCCCAGAATAGGTAGGAAAGACCTTGTACCCATTCTAAATAACTGACCACCACACCCCCAGCATTGGCTAAAATATCCGGTAACACGGTGACACCTTGGGCTTCTAGAACGCGGTTAGCTTCCAAAGTCACTGGACCATTAGCCGCTTCTGCGACAAATTGGGCTTTGATTTGATGGACATTTTCTGCGGTAATTTGGTTTTCCAAAGCGGCAGGAATCAGGACATCGCAAGGTAAAGTTAATAAGTCTGCATTACTAATGGGTGTTCCTTGGGGAAATCCCACCACACTGCGATGGTTTGCCGCAGCGTAGGCTTTGACAGCGGAAATATCAAGACCATTTTCGGCAAAGATACCCCCACTAGCACTGGAAACAGCGATAATTTTTGCTCCTTCTTGGTGTAGCAATTCGGCGGCTGCCCCACCTACATTACCGAAGCCTTGAATTGCTACCCTGACTCCTACCAGGGATTTACCGTGATCGGCGATCGCTTCACGAACAATAATCATCACACCGCGTCCAGTCGCCATTTCTCGTCCCAGGGAACCACCAATAGATAAGGGTTTACCTGTAACTACTCCGGGGACAGAATGACCAACATTGACAGAGTAAGTATCCATCATCCATGCCATTTCCCGCGCTGATGTTCCCATGTCTGGTGCGGGTATATCTACGGATGGTCCAATGTCTTTAATTAATTCACTAATATAACGACGACTAATCCGTTCTAATTCCCCCACACTGAACTTTTTGGGGTCTATGGGAATTCCGCCTTTGCCACCACCGTAGGGAATGCCTAACAATGCACATTTCCAAGTCATGAGCATGGCTAGGGCGGATACTTCTCGTAATGTCACTGCTTCATGGTAGCGAATACCACCTTTATAGGGTCCTAAAATATCCGAATGTTGTACCCGATGTCCAGCAAAAACCCGCACTTCCCCATTATCCATTTTGATGGGAATGGAAACTGTGACAACTTTTCGAGGGTGACTGAGTATTTCTACGATACCTTGATCTAATTTTAATTCTTTAGCAGCCCATTCTAAATAGCTACAGGCTTGATCATAAGGACAAATATGCGCTGGAGAATGATTTTCTATAAGTGGGAGAGACGTTGTCACCATAATACCTACTCCTCATCACCGTATGTTTGTGAACCGGACTGATATGGTTAGCTTACCCTCTTTTTTGAAAAAGATGTCAATTTTGTAGTTTCTGTTACAATTTTATTTCGATTTGTATGCTGTAAGACGCTTGGGCAGATAAACTATAAAAATATCTAAATTTTGGCGTTGCTGATTAAGGATATGAATTTTAGTCTCACGCAGAGGCGCAGAGGCGCAAAGAGTAAGAGTTTTAAAGGTTCAATTTGGTAATTTTATACCTCAATATGGCTGATACGCCACGCAGGCTATCAGCAACACCTGAAATTTTGATGACTTGGTTGGGTGACGCAGAAGCTTTTCCCCAACCTATATTAATTAAATGAATGTTTCAGGTGTAAAACTCCCGTGTAAGCCATAGGGAATATGATGTTTGAGGTGTAGTCTTGCAATTTCACCTTTTTCCAAATTTACAGCATCTAAAATTACCACATCTGAACGATGATGTTCTGCATCATAAACTAAGGCTATTAGCCAGCCATCATCTTCTGTTTGGGAATTTGGACGAGGAATAAAAATTGGTTCACCGATAAAACCTGCTGGTGCAGCACTCCATAATTGTCTTTGTTGTAACTCTAAATCAAGTTTGAAAATTGCTTGTAGGGGAGCATTTCCCGTTGATTTATGAGCCGCAGCCGTGTATAGATAACGATAGGATTTACCGACATGATGAGGGTGCATTGTGGGAAATTCACAAGATCGATCATCTATTAAATGATTTTCGACTGTATTGGTTGGTAAATTCAGATTAAACCGCCAAAGTTTGCCAGGAGAATTGGCATCAAAATCTGTTTCTCGATAATCGCTATTGGGTTCAACTTCTGGTAATGATTCATAGCAAATGGAATCAATGATAATTTCATTACCCACTTCAAAAGCATTAACATGATGGAAAATAAAACCTGCCTGAGTTTCTAAAACTTTGATTTTTTTAGTTGGGTTTTGGCGAGGAATAATGATGATTTTTGTAGGTTGATTTTTTTGGACTTTAATACATTGGGCGGCGCTAGATATTCCCAAAGCAAAAGGTATGGGGTGAAAACTAACAGGATTTTGGAAGAAAATACAGTAATTTTCTGTAATCACAAAATCATGAATGAAGCAAAAACCAGCAACGCTATGATTTTGTTTATTGGTGATTTCTCCGTCGGTATTTAACTCAAATATGTTAATTGTAGTTGATAGTCCTGGTGTAATAGCGAAATTAACTAATGTACCATTTGCATCAATTCGCGGGTGGGCGCTAAAGGCTTCCCCTTTAGATAAAACACCGTTAAAGTATTCATTTCCTAATGTTTCTAGAGTGTGCGGATTAAGTAAATATGGTTCGGATGCTTCCCATAGTGCTAATAGTTTTTTACCCCAATAAATTACATTAGTATTAGCAATATGTTTGATTTTGAAATCAAACATATTAGCTAACCAACCGCCCGGTTTTTGTGTACCAAAAACACCACGATAAAGAATTTTACCCGCTTTTTTTTCTGCTAAATAACCTGCTGTGGTAACAAAGCGGTTACGAAAATGGGCGCGGCCATTGGTAAATGTAATGCGGCTAATCATGCCATCACCGTCAAAGGGATGATGTAATTTTTGCCCATTAATATCTAGTAAACCAGGTCCATTTCTAAATAATGTTCCTTGCAATTCTGGTGGTATTTCTCCTTCTATATCATCAATCCAGTAATCAAATTCCTGGTGAAGAGATTCATATCCTCCTTGCCAATCTTTGAGAGTGTAGGATTTTTGGAGATTTTGCTGATCTTGAGGTTCTAATATTTGCATTTTTTCTTGGCTATGGTAAGTTTTTTCAGAAAACCAGGGATGTAAATATAGAGATAAATCTAATTGTCTTCGAGATTTTTATCTATTAAATAAGTACATCATTATCAATTCTATCATCTGGTAGCAATTTAACAAAAAATATGGGTATCAGAGAAGTACAGCTAGTGAGAATGATTAATAACCACAGGGAGTCAAATTGATATTCTGTGATTCCTAACCATTTCATCATGATTGATCCTAATGCGTAGGAAACTGTTCCTGCTACATTAAATACAGACATGATTAACGCAAAAAATGTGGCTTCTATGCCGGGAGGGCAAAGCTTTGTTGATAATACTAATATGGGCATGAATACAATTTGCCCAATCACAGTAATAATCAAACTATCACCTAAGCTAAACCAATGATCATCTATGCCTAACATTCTGTTGGTGTGCGTTACTAATAATAAATTCGTCATTCCTAAAGCTGTGGATAGGAAAATACCCGCAGTAATCATAGTTCTAAAGGGAATGTGCTTAAAGTAACGTTGGAAAGCCCAAACTCCAACTAGGGAAGCAAAACTCGTCACTAACCGAATTCGTCCTAAAAATTCTGGTTGAAAGTGGAGTTCATTAGTTGTGAAATAGAAGAATGCTGATTCAGTTTTTGGTGTAGCGTGCCAAATAAATATAAATAATGTGGGCAACCAAATTGTTTTTTGAGTAATTGCTTGGCGGATTTTTAGTAGTTGATCTTTTGTGTTGTTGCTTTTTTTGTGATCTTTATTAATAGGTTTTTCAGTAATTAACCAAGCTACAGATGAAATAATTAAAGGAAATAATGCTGTTATTAAAAATACTATACGGGTGGTAAAATATTCTAAAAGTAACCCGCTAAGGTAAGCTGTACATAAGGCACCAATAGCTGAACTACCCCAACAAAGAGATTGTAAAGAACCTATTTTGGCTTCTGATTCGTTTCTGGCTCTTTCAACTACTATGGAATCAACTATCACATCACTAATAGCCACAGAGACAGAAGAAAGTACAATCATAATTGTGGCTGTTGTACTGGTATGAGCGACTGTTCCTAAACATCCCCAAGCTGCACAGCCCAGAATTCCTGACATAACTATGTAAGGTTTTCTATGATAACCAAATATGGGTAAACTATCGGAAATAAACCCATATAATGGCTTAATCATCCAAGGTATAGTACAGATTCCCATAATTGTTGACATCTGCACGGGACCTAATAGTAATTCATCTTTGAGAAAAAAGCTGACAGCTAAACGCGATAATGTCAGTATACCTTGAACAAAATAGATGGTAAGAATTGCTATTAACTCAGCACTGGGTTCGTTACCTAAGAGAATTTTTTTGGTTAGTAAATCTTTGAATTTGGGTAAGGTAGGGGAGTCATTTAGCATTTGCATGAATAATGATTAAGTTTTATTTACTTTTATATCATAGATTTTTAAATTGAGGATAAGTTTTTATTAATTATGAAACTATAGGAATCCGGTTTGATTCTGTCAGTCGAGCGATCGCCTTTGGCGAATTTTGTATAGAAGAAACTTTCTTTTTAACCGTGTTCTCTGTATAAATGGTTATATATAAAACACATTAATTGACAATTTCCCAGGGGATGTGACTGAACATTAGTTTTTTGTAAAGTAATATTACAAACCTTGGAAATATATTGAGAAATTGTTCTTGAGGCAAACATAGATTTAAGGTAGAAGCTATAGGACAAAATTGAGGCCAGTTTTAAAATGAACACAAATAATATTCAAAACTATCGCTTTGTCTGTACCTTAACTTTTGGTGATATTTACGGTCAAATTATTGTTTGGTTAATTACGATTACTATTAGCTTGGCATCAGCTTTAGCACTAATGGGCGCAAAAAGACCTGTATACGCTTTAGCTACGGTAGGTCTTGTGGTTCTTTTATCTCTACCTTTTTTACTTTTCGCCTTTGTGACGACTTTATTAAATAATATTGAACTCAATGCTGTAGAGCCAAAAACCAAGACAGAATCAATACAAAGTAGTATTTCACAAAACCCAGTCCAAGTAACTAGCTAAAGGGGATTTCACCAATAGACATTTGGTAAAAATTAAATGTGTGTTTGCTACAACCCTTGTAGAGAAGTTACATGAAGCGTCTCTACATTTTTTTGCACCAGATGTCAAATTTACAATTTCTCTATTACCCTGTCTTGTAGATGGGGAATTTTTTTTTAATCGGTGGTTGATGATGCTTGAACATGATGTAATTATTGTTGGTGGTGGTTTGGCTGGCTGTCGGGCTGCGGTGGAAATTGCCCGGACTGACCCTAGTTTAAAGGTAGCGGTAGTTGCCAAAACTCACCCAATTCGCTCTCATTCGGTGGCTGCTCAAGGTGGTATGGCGGCTTCTTTAAAAAATGTGGATGGTACGGATTCTTGGGAAGCTCACGCTTTTGATACTGTCAAGGGTTCCGATTATTTGGCGGATCAAGATGCGGTGGCAATTTTGACTCAGGAAGCACCGGATGTGGTGATTGATTTGGAACATCTGGGGGTATTGTTTTCTCGTTTACCTGATGGTCGGATTGCTCAACGGGCTTTTGGTGGACATTCTCACAACCGCACTTGTTATGCGGCTGATAAAACTGGTCATGCAATCTTACATGAGTTGGTGAATAATTTGCGCCGTTATGGGGTGCAGATTTACGAAGAATGGTATGTAATGCGCCTGATTTTGGAGGATGGCCAGGCGAAGGGTGTGGTGATGTTTCACCTGTTGGATGGGCATATTGAGGTGTTACGGGCGAAGGCTGTGATGTTTGCTACGGGGGGCTATGGTCGGGTTTATAACACGACTTCTAATGATTATGCTTCTACTGGTGATGGTTTGGCGATGACAGCTTTGGCTGGTTTACCTTTGGCAGATATGGAGTTTGTCCAGTTTCATCCTACGGGTTTGTATCCTGTGGGGGTGCTGATTTCCGAGGCTGTGCGCGGTGAAGGGGCATATTTGATTAATGCCGATGGCGATCGCTTTATGGCTAATTACGCCCCCAGTCGCATGGAATTAGCCCCTCGTGATATTACCTCACGGGCAATTACCTATGAAATCCGGGCTGGTCGTGGAGTGAATACTGATGGTAGCGCGGGTGGTCCCTTTGTCTATCTGGATTTACGCCATCTGGGTAAGGAAAAAATCATGAGTCGTGTTCCCTTCTGTTGGGAAGAAGCACATCGTTTGCTTGGTGTAGATGCTGTAACTCAACCGATGCCGGTTCGTCCTACCAATCATTATTGTATGGGTGGTATTCCTGTCAACACTGACGGACAAGTTAGAAGTAATAATGATAGTTTTGTCGAAGGCTTTTTTGCGGCTGGGGAAACTGCTTGTGTGTCTGTTCACGGTGCAAATCGTCTCGGTAGTAACTCCTTATTAGAATGTGTAGTTTATGGTAAAAGGACTGGAGCAGCGATCGCTAATTATGTCCAAAATCGGCAATTACCATCCATAGATGAAACACGCTACATCAACGAAGCCAAACAACAAATACAACTCTTAATAGACCAACCAGGACAGTACAGAATTAATCAAATCCGTCAAGCTTTTCAAGATAATATGACTGAAAATTGTGGCGTTTTCCGCACCGACGAAGTAATGCGTCAGGGATTAGAAAAAATCGCCCAACTACAACAAAAATATTCACAAATATATTTAGATGACAAAGGAAAAAGCTGGAATACAGAATTAGTTGAAGCCTTAGAATTGCAAAGTTTAATGGTAGTTGGACAAACCATTTTAACTTCCGCCCTCAACCGCCAAGAAAGTCGCGGCGCACACTTTAGAGAAGACTTTGCCGAAAGAGATGATAATAAGTTTTTACAACACACAATGGCTTATTATTCACCCACAGGAATTGATATTCAATATCGTCCCGTCACAATCACAATGTTTGCACCAAAAGAGCGAAAATATTAATTAAAGATACAGCACTTTCCGGTGTTATGAGGTACATATCCAGCGGGCAAGATGCCCGCACTACAAGAGTTTCATGATTCAACTTTGTACCTCATAAGAGCGGAAACCGCTGTAATATTTAATTTTCTAAAATATGCGGTTATTCGGTTCTTTTTATCGAAAACCTGGTTCAAAATCAATGGCGGCCTTAGAGGATGTTTGAAAAGTTTTTAATGTATCAATAAACCCCTCTCCAAACCTCTCCCCTAAGCGGGGAGAGGCTTTGAAACCCCCCTTCCCAGCCTTCGGCACGCTGCGCTAACGTAGGGAAGGGGGGCTGGGGGGTTAGGTTTTTGGAGATTATCGGTTTCATCTAATACTTTTCAAACAACCTCTTAGAGGATGTTTGAAAAGTTTTTAATGTATCAATAAACCCCTCTCCAAACCTCTCCCCGACGCGGGGAGAGGCTTTGAAACCCCCATTCCCTTGTAGGGAAGGGGGGAAGGGGGGTTAGGTTTCGGAGATTGTTGGTTTCATCTAATACTTTTCAAACAACCTCTTATTGTGTGGGCATTTCATTGAAAATATAGAGATAATTGTTCAGAACCCTTGTCCCGCAAGGGTTTTGTTATAATCAATCCTCAATCACCATCAAAGAGACGCAAGAGCCAAATATGCCCACAATGAGAGGCTGTTACAAAAATGGTAACAACAGTTCAATTTTGTCATTTATCCTGGATAATCTTCTAAATACAATGTCATAAGTAAGTAGACGAAAATAAATCAAAGTAGATTAAGTAATGTAAAAAATCTGGAGATGATTTCGTAGTGAGGGCTTCAGCCCTCAAATGAGGAATAAATTCCTCACTACAAACTTTGAATTATTCAAGCCGTTCTACTTAGCTACCTTAGTCTATACCAAGTTCACCAATGAACAGAAAACCATATCTGATAGCAGTTACAGGGCTTGCTGTTTTATCCGTACAGGCTCTAGCATCACCAAATGGCTTGGCATTTCCCCAACCAAATCATCATTCCAACCCTGTCATAGCCCAAAACTCGGAAGAACAAACGCGCATTCGAGTGAATCAAAAAGCCAGTCCAGCCGTAGTTTATATCAACACAGGTAAATCAAGCGGCAGTGGCTTTATTGTTAGTTCTGACGGGTTAATTATTACTAATGCTCACGTTTTGCAAGATGCACCCGCAACCGTTACTGTAGTTTTAGAAGACGGGAAACGACTTCCTGCTAACGTGATTGGCTTTGCTAAAAATGGAATAGATTTAGCAGCCATTAAAATTCGTAACCAGAAGAATTTACCCACATTATCTTTAGCAAAATCAGCCCAAGTGGGACAGTCTGTATATGCTATTGGTAGTCCCTTTGGCTATGGCAATCTAAATAATTTTACTGCCGGTGTTTTGAGCAATCTTGACGAGCAAGATGGTATAATTAAACATGATGCTAGAATTAATCCCGGTAATTCTGGTGGTCCACTTCTCAATTCCCAAGCCCAAGTTATTGGCGTAAATACTGCTATTCAACTTGATAGAAATGGCAGCAATAGTGGTATTAGTATTGCCATCCTGGTAAATAAAATACAACCTTTCTTAACGGCAATTCGTCAGGGAAATATTTCCCGTTTACGGCGCTAATAGTCTGTTGAGAATTTAGCTTGGTATAGGCTTCTAGCTAGTTTGTCTATCTGAACAGGCAGGATGCCCACCCCACAGAAATTAAATGTACCTTTCCCAAATTAGGAGATTTAAGAAATGATGAAATTAACATTATTAACCACACTATTCTTAACCACCACATTAGCATCTACTCCTGTTTTTGCTCAAGAAGATGCTAATAATCAAATTCGCTTTATCTGTTCTACAAGTCGTTACTCCGAAAATGGAAAGTCTGTTCCTACTACTTTTCTTTGGACACCAAATTTCCAAAAAGCAATGGTGACTTGGACATCTGTTTTAGGAGGAGTTAAACCACAACAACGTTGTCAAAAAGTTTCTGATAACTTCCAAACAGCTTTTAATAACGGCAGTCTTAATTACGTTACCAATGGTTTTCAAAATGGGAGCAAAGTAATTTGTTCTGTGAGTTCAATTGATGGTGGTTGTGATACTGTATTATTTACATTGCGACCTCAGGACAAGTCTAGGGATGTTCTCAAACAGTTAAACAAACTCTGGTTTGGCAGTGCTACGACAGTACCTATTGCACAAAGTTCTGGAGAAGATAAATTTTACATTGATATTCGCCAATTCCTCAATACACCACCAGCGAATAAAATGCAATAAAGAAGATTCTCAAAAATTGTAGGTTGGGTAGAACGAAGTGAAACCCAACTAATTTAAGGAAGTTATCAAGAAGTGTTGGGTTTCGTTCCTCAACCCAACCTACTTAAAGAAGTTATCAAGAAGTGTTGGGTTTCGTTCCTCAACCCAACCTACTTATTTAACTAATGATCATGTAATCAATCCAGGTGAATCTTATCGCATTCAAGCACCAGATTCTCAAAAATTGTAGGTTGGGTAGAACGAAGTGAAACCCAACTAATTTAAAGAAGTTATCAAGAAGTGTTGGGTTTCTTTCCTCAACCCAACCTACTTAAAGAAGTTGTCAAGAAGTGTTGGGTTTCGTTCCTCAACCCAACCTACTTATATTCATCTCCTAATTTACTCAAACAAAAAAAGATCATGAAACACCTATTTTTTACCCTCATTTGCACAACCGCTTTATTAACTATTCCTCAGCAATTGTTATTGATTTCTCCTCAACTAGTTACCGCACAAGAACCTACAAAAAAACTATTAACCTCAGCACAATTACAAGCTTTAGCTAAATCAATCACTGTGAAAATATTAACTAAAAATGGCAGTGCTTCAGGAACTTTAATTGCCAAAAATGGTAATAATTACACTATTTTAACTAATGATCATGTGATGAATCCAGGTGCATCTTATCGCATTCAAACACCAGATGGAAAAATATATCCTGCTAATGTCATTAAAGAAAAACCAGCATCTTTAAAAAATCAAGATGTGGCTTTATTCCAGTTTCAATCAACAGTAGAATATACCATCGCTACTTTAGGAATTTCCGCACCTATAGCAGTAGAACAAAAAATTGTCGCGGCTGGATTTGTCAATGATAGTGCTAAATTAGTTTTCACAGAAGGACAAATTTCTCTGTTACCAGATAAGAGTTTTCAAAGAGGTTATCGTATAGGTTACAGCAATAAAGTTCAACCAGGAATGAGTGGCGGACCCATATTAAATTATCAAGGTGAAGTTATTGGTATTAATGCCGTTCATGCCTATCCTATTTCTGATAAAATATATACCTATATTGATAATAGTAAACCCAGTGCAGCGGAACGTCAGCAAATGCGTCAATATAGTTGGGGTGTACCAATTTATAGTGTCGCTAAAGTAGTCAATGAAGTTATTGCTAAATCGCCTAAAAAGATTGATGATTCTGCTTTGATAGCGAAAAAAGGTTTGATTAATGATATTGATAAAATTGCCCAAGAAATTACGGTTTTAATTCCTAATGCTAACCCCACAGATATGGGTTCCGGGGTAATTATTGCCCAGAAAGGTAATATTTATTATGTGTTGACTGCGGATCATGTTATCTGGAATCGTGATGAAAAAAAATTAAAAGATAAGTTAGAAATAGTCGCACCGGATAATCAAAGATATGCTATAAATATCAGCAATGCGAAAAGAATGCCTGGAGTTGATTTAGCTGTTGTTCAATTTACCAGTAATCAAAAATATCAAGTTGCAACTTTAGCAAAATATAGTTTAAATACTGAAAATCAAAAAGTGTTTGTTTCTGGTTTTCCTGGTAATAAACAACAAAATAAAAACAAACCTAATCGGATTTTGACAGCAGGAATTTTGAGAAAACAAGTAAGCATTAAGTTGAATAGTTATCTAAGCTTAAATAATCAAAGTTCCATAACACCTGCTCGAATACAAACTGTTTTAAGTGATGGTTATGATCTACTTTATAGTAATATTACTAAAGGAGGAATGAGTGGCGGCGCGGTTTTAGATACCCAAGGAAGATTAATTGGTATTCATGGCAGAGTGGAAGGTGAAACATCACTAGATTTTGATGGTGAAATCAATTTAGGTCAAAGTTCTGGTATTCCCATTAGTACATTTTTAAATTTAGTTCAACAGGTAGGAATAGATTCACAGTTAAAAGTCGAAACTACTGTACCAGCTACACTAAATAAAACAGAAGAGGATTTAATTAGTAAATATTTATTACCATTGGATGAAGTTCCTAAAAATAGCGATAATGAAATATCATGGCTAAATTATGCTAATCAACTATGGCGTTCTCAAAAATATGCAGAAGCGAGAAAAGCTGTTGATAAAACGATTGCGAAAAAACCGGATTTTTATCAAGCTTGGTATCTCAAGGGGATGATATTTAGTGAGGAACAAAAATATCCAGAATCCATTGCTGCTTTTGATAAAGCGTTGGAAATTAATCCCAACTTTGCTCAAGCTTGGAAAGAGCGTGCTAAATGGCTATTCGCTTCAGATAAATATTCAGAAGCATTGGTATCTATAGACAAAGCTATCGCTCTGAGTCCTAATCAGTTTGATCTTTACGTTTTGCGAGGTATTGGATTGTGGTGGTTACAGCGTTTTCCTGAAGCGATTGATACTTTAGATCAATCTATTAAAATTTACCCTCATGCTTATGCCTATACTATACGGGCTTATACTTATTTTTCATTAGGTGAATATCAAAAGGTTGTAGCTGATTTCAATGAAGCTATTCGTCTTGCTCCTGATAGTGCCGAATCCTACGGTAATCGGGGTAATGTTTACTCTTCCTTAAAAGACTATAAAAAGACTGTAGCGGATTACACGGAAGCTATTCGTCTCGCTCCCAACAATGCCGAATACTACATTAGTCGGGGTAATGCTTACTCTTTATTAAATGATGAAAACAAAGCTATAGCTGATTACAAAAGAGCCGTTAACATTGAACCAAAGGATGCTGATGGTTACAAAAATCGGGGTAATGCTTATTTAGGATTAAAAGACTATAAAAATGCTATATCCGATTTCACTGAAGCTATTCGCATTGCTCCCAAAAATACATTCTACTACGAATATTACCGGAGTCGGGCTGAAGCCTACTCTTTATCGAAAGACTATAAAAAAGCTATAGCTGATTATACTGAAGCTGTTCGCTTGTGTCATAACGATTTTGTCAAGGCAGTCTTATACTTAAACCGTGGTGATAACCATTTTAAGTTGAAAGAAGAAAAACAGGGTATGGCTGATTATACTGAAGGAATTCGCATTGCTCCTAACCAGATTATAGCTTTTTTAACTCAAGCAATTAAAATCGAACCTAAAAATGCAACATACTATCGTGCTAGGGGTTTTGCTTATGCTACATTGGAAGATTACAAACAGGCAATTGATGATTTCACTCAAGCTATTAAAATTGACCCCGAAAATGTAATATACTATGGTATTAGGGGTGTTGTATACTCTGAGTTAAAAGAGTACAAACAGGCAATTGATGATTACACCCAAGGCATTAAAATTGACCCCAAAAATGTCAATCTATACGCCAATCGTGGTGATGCTTATTTGCAGTTAAAAGACTATAAACAGGCTATTGATGATTACACCCAAGCAATTAAAATTGAGCCTAAAAATGCAGAATACTATCGTGCTAGGGGTTTTGCTTATGCTACATTAGAAGGCTACAAACAGGCAATTGATGATTATACCCAAGCCATTAAACTCAAACCAGACTATCCCCAAGCCTACTATCGGCGGGGTATTGCTCACCATTTATTAGAAGACTACAAACAAGCAATTGATGATTACAGTCAAGCCATTAAACTTAAATCAGACTATCCCCAAGCCTACTATCGGCGGGGTATTGCCTATCGTACATTAGAAGACTACAAACAAGCAATTGATGATTACAGTCAAGCCATTAAACTTAAACCAGACTATCCCCAAGCCTACTATCAGCGGGGTAATGCCTATCGTACATTAGAAGACTACAAACAAGCGATTAATAATTACAGCCAAGCAATTAAACTTGACCCGAAAAATGCCAATCCATACGCCGCTCGAGGTGATTCTTATTTGCAGTTAAAAGACTATAAACAGGCAATTGATGATTACACCCAAGCAATTAAACTTGACCTGAAAAATGCCAATCTATACGCCAATCGAGGTTATTCTTATTTGCAGTTAAAAGACTACAAACAGGCGATTGATGATTTAACTCAATCTATTAAACTTGACCCTAAAAATGCCAGCTACTACACCAATCGAGGTTATTCTTATTTGCAGTTAAAAGACTACAAACAGGCGATTGATGACTACACCCAAGCAATTAAACTTGACCCTAAAAATGCCAATCCATACGCCGTTCGGGGTCATGCTTATTTACAATTGAAAGAATACAAACTGGCAATTGATGATTATAATCAGGCCATTCAACTTGATCCTAAAAATGCAATATACTATGGTACTAGGGGTGATGCTTATTTACAATTGAAAGACTACAAACAGGCAATTAATGATTACACTCAAGCCATTAAATTAAAACCCGATTTCGCTGGTGCTTATCATGTTCGAGGTGTTGCGTACTCTGAGTCAAAAGACTATAAACAGGCAATTGATGATCTCACTCAAGCCATTAAACTTGACCCGAAAAATGCTGATTACTACTACAGTAGAGGTTTTGCAAACTATAAATTAAAAGACTACCAACAAGCAATAAGTGATTGGACTCAAACTATTAAAATCAAACCTGAATATCCTGAAGCATACACTAATTTAGGCATAGTTTCCTATGAAATGGGAGAAGTAGAAACAGCAATTAATTATTGGCGAAATGCGATAAAAATCAATAGCAATTTTGCAGAAGCACATCTAGCTTTAGGTGTAGCTTTGTATGCCAAAGGCGATAAAGAAGCGGGTTTAAAATCGGGAGAAACGGCTTTAAAATTAGATAAACGTTTTGGGAAGATTGAGTTTCTAAAAGAAAATAATTGGGGTGATAAGTTGATAAAAGATAGTCAGGAGTTTTTGAATAATCCTCGGATAAAAGGTTTGATTTAGAACCCACCTTCCGCACCCTTGGTATCACAATCGGTAATTTCGGATTTTTCAATACTTAAAAGGATGATTTTTATACAAAAATGTGAAAATTTCAGATAGCTATAGCGAAGTGCTGCTGTAAGCATTTCGCTAGTCCCAAATTTCCCAACGACCAATTTTCCTTGTGTGACAGTTTAGGGTGCGAAAGGTGGGTTATCACCAAAAAAAGCTACTTGTGCTTAGGTTGAAAATTCGGTAGTTCTACAGATGCTAAAGATTTGCGTCCCTTGGGTGGTCGTCGGGGATAAATCAATGGTGAAGGCGATTTATTGTCAGATTTATTATTAGATGTATGATCATCCAATAAATCCGGCAAAATATCATTAGTGGGTAAAGATGCTGTTGCTGGGGAATTGTCTAACCAATAATCTTCCATTTCCTCAGTATGGATCTGATGGCTGCGGAAATGAGAAACCACTGGTA
This sequence comes from Anabaena sp. AL93, assembly GCF_001672085.1. NCBI lineage: Bacteria > Bacillati > Cyanobacteriota > Cyanophyceae > Nostocales > Nostocaceae > Anabaena > Anabaena sp. AL93. The sequence continues at coordinate 36,293 of NZ_LJOU01000049.1, forward strand.
ATTCCTGTATTAGTGATATGGTAAAATCTTCCTTTACCGAATTTTCAGTATTAGGATAAGGATCAATTTCCATCTGCAAATCCTGTTGAATGATGATTTCTGGTTGTGGATGATTTTCTGAATTAGATACTAAAGCTTCTAAAAGAGATGTATCACCTTGATGAATATTCGCATCTGTCCCTGTTCTCTGGTCTGTTTCTTCAGATAATGGTGTAATAAAAAAGCGATGAATTATCCCTTCCAGTTGTTGGTCTAGAGATAATAGTTCAGAATCATCTCCAGTTGTTGAGGGCATAGTTGCTTCATTAACCTGTATAAGATCAGAAATGACTGGTTCTGGATGATGGGTATAGTTTTCCGAAGTTGTCACTGTAGAGTTAAACCAGGAACTATTGACAGACTCATTCACAGAATCTGTTTCCCCTGTCCAAGGTCGAATAGGTTGAGCGTTGGGAAACAAAGACCGGGCTTTTCTGGAGAATCGGGTTTGTTTGTGGATGACATCATGGGGATGATGGATATGATCCTCCAGGTTCTCATGGCTAGGAATGGGAGTATCTAGACATTTTTCCAGAGCCGATTTAAACTGCATGGTCTGTCGTTGTTGACGCATGAGTCTAGCCCGCAACTCACGACAGGTATTTTCCGAGTGTAATAGCTGCTGGGACTCTTGACTGTAGTTAGCTTGCAGAAGCGAGCATTCTCTTTCCAAATGTGCTAACCGCTGTTGGCTAATTTGCAAATTAGCTTGATAATTTTCAATACAAATTTCTTGTTGTTGAACAGTTTGGACAGCAGTTTCTAACTGCTGATACAGGGAATGAATTTGTTCTTGACCAGCGGAAAGTTCTTGATTTTGTTGGTTAAACATAGATTCCGTCACACTAGACCGGGTTTTGTGCCATTGCAAAATCTTTTCGGCTTCAGCTAATTCGGTTTTTAACTGCTCTACCTGAGCATAGAGATGATTATTAGCTGTAGTTAATTCTGTATTTAACTTGAGTAATTGCTGAAATTCTAAGTTGATCTGTGCTTGTTGATCAATATTAGGTTCTGCAATCCAGTCTTGTTGGTTGCTGTCTTCCAATTTTTCCATAACTACGGTTTCACATTGACAATCTGTAGTTGGCCGATAGCGTGGCGTTAGCTTGATTAGAGGTAAATTTGTCACGGTCATATTGTGATGATTCACAAATACGTAGCCGTTATCAGTTATTTACACAAAGAAAAATTGACTCTTGATATTCGACAATTGTTAATTATCAGTTGGCAATTGTCAATTACTTAAGGTAGCCAATGGGGATGAAAGCCCACTAATGGCAGTTGTTCTGGTTTAATATCTATGTTGATATTATCAGGGATGGGTAGCAAAGGCATTAACCAAAGACTACTACTAGCAATGGGTTCGCCGTCATCTGTTTTTAAGGTGTTAGCGGGTAGTTGGGCTGTGTTGTTGGTCACGGGAACTACTTGGTCAAATAAGAAGCCTAAACCGTCGGGGGCTAAATGGGTTTGCACATTGCGTTGAGCAGCGGGTAAGAGTAGCAATGGTTTTTGTACTCCTGTTTTTAGGTTAATGGATACCAAGTAAGGCTGTTCTATGTATTGTTCTTTAGAAACCAGTTGTGTAACTAAGCAGTAAAGGTTAGGGGAGGCTGGGTCAAACTGACAGCTAAGAATTGAGCCTGTTGTTTTTAATAGTTGTTTTTGTACGCCTTGGTTGGTGACTAAAAACAAATCTCTTGTATAGTCGGTGTTAAATTTGACCATTGCTGCCTGTGAACCGTCTTTAGAGAAGGCTTGTACTAAGCCAAATTGAGGCAGAAAATCCAGGGGTTTACTGCTGTTACCTTCTAAGGATACAATTGCTGTTCCCTGTCCTTGAGAAACGGCTACGGCTTTGCTGTCGGGTGTGATCAGAAAATCTCCGCCTGGTTGTCCTTGTAATCGTTTTGGGGTGGGTTTTTCGCCGGAATTGTCATTTTGGGTGGATAAGTACCAGAGGGCAAAGTCACCGGGATTATCTCGTTTACCTCTTTGAATAACGATGATTTGTCCATCTGCGGAGAGGTCAAATTTGAGGTTTTGATATTCTTTGTTATCTAAAATTAGGTCAACCTTACCCGGGGCTGCTGTTTCTTGACCAATTTGATTAGGTATGCCTGTGGTTACTGTATAAAGTTGGGCGGAGAGGAGGTCGGGATTTTTGGCGGAACGGGCGGAGAAGAGGATTTTTTCACCATTGGGGAATGGCTCAAAATCCATAACAATTAAGTCTTTGGGAGTAAGGACTTTTTTTTGTTCTTGGGTTAAATTATAAAGTACCAACTGCCCTTGGATTTCTGGCGCAGAGCCAATATAAAGGATGGCGCGATTGCGGGTGGTGAAGTTCCCTGTAAAGGGCTGCATGACGCGGTTTTTCCCTTCGGCTTGAGAGTATTTATCTTTGCCTTGTTCTAATTTGACTTGGTACGTTGTTCCGTAAGGGGCTGGGGTGAGGAGGGTATAGACCATTCTTCTGCCTGTCCAACTAATTTTCCCGGCTAGGGGTGGATCTATTTTTAAGTTCTCCTCAATGCTTTTGAAGTCCATTGGCCGACTAAAGGTGAGGGAGAAGGAGAGATCCTCCGCGCCGATTTGTTGGTTTTCCCAGGTAAAGTTGCGGACGCTAGGTTTGACTACATCGCCTTTCCAGATGATCAATCCGATGAGCATACTCAGGAGGAGCATGACTGCGATCGCAATTCCGTCTAATGGTTGTATAAGTTTATAGGATTTGCTCATCTAACGATTTTGGATTTTAGATTTTAGATTGATGATCCTGACTAATAACTGTAAGGGTTTTGAGGTTGGGGAATTTTTTTCAGAGAGTTGGCTTTGATTGTTAATTGACGTTTTTCGGCGACTGTTTGTGTGGTCATTTGTCCTTCTACTTCTAACCATGTATCAGGCGGATACTGTTGCCGTGTTCCAGATATTTGGACTGGTAATCCCACGGGATAAGCATCTGCGGCACAACAACTGAGAACAAATCTGGCTAAAAATATATATTCTTCACTGACGTTAGGTTGATGAATCACAAATCCCTGAACTTTTGCCTTTTGCCCTGTGTATGAGTCCGGTTCAGGATAGACATTCAGTGTGCGTACCCAGTCTACAAGCGATCGCTCTTCTGGGCGAACTGTAGCCCGAAATGCTTGAGGTTGAGCGCGACTAGCACCTGTTGATTCAGTGACACCCCGATCTAGGGCTGTTTGACTGGCAAAGACACGGGGTGTAATCATTAACCCTAAAATTGCCGTTGTTAGTAGTAAAAAACTGCCCCAACCAGGGGGAAATAAGTTAATATGCCCAGGATTAGATATTTGGGGACGGTGACGGTTTTTCCACAGTTGCAATCCTTTGGAAAAACCAATGATTAATAAGGCTATTCCAGCTACAACTACTAACCAAAAGAAGTCCGGGTGGATTAATAAGTAGAGTTTGCCTGTTAGCCAATATTTCAACATGAGAATACCCCAAGCTGTAATGGCTAATACATCTAGCCAAGGGATGAGTTTATTTGGGGCTTTAGTTTGGGAATTCAGCATTTTTGGGTGTCACAGATGATAGAGGCAGGGGGCAGGGAGTAGATGAACAGAAATTATTGACTACCTTTTTCTTAATCTTCAGTTACTATATTCTCACTTTCCCCAAGTTTAAACCCTATACCTCACACCCCACATTTCCGAGGTAAAGGAGAAAATTCTGATGAAAATGGGACTGAATCTCAATTAGATCACGTGCAGATTCAGAAATAAGGTGAATAAGAGCGTCAATTGTCCAGCTAAGAAAAATAGATAGATCAGGGCTTTTGGCTTAAAAATTGATAGCATCAAACCAATACCTTTAATATCAATCATCGGTCCAAATACTAAAAATGCTAACAATGACCCGCTAGTAAAAGTGGAAGCAAAAGATAGGGCAAAGAAGGCATCAACTGTAGAGCATATTGATACAACTGCTGCTAATACTAGCATGGCTAAAATTGAGCTAATTGGCCCAGCCCCAAGACTAAGAATCAAGTCACGGGGGGCTAAAACTTGGGTAGCGGCAGCGATCGCACTTCCTAATACCATGACTCCGCCTAATTCCCGGAGTTCTTGAACAATATTATCTAAGAGGGAGCGGAGTTTCTCTGATAAGGGTTTACTGAGGTTAGAAATTGCCGCAACTTCACTGTAATTATTGTCTATGCGTTGTGATGCTCCTGTTCTGCCGCCGAGGATATATGTTCCCGATTGCAATAAATTCGGTGTATTAGTTTGGGGTTGTAATTGAGATTGTTGTCCCCTGCGGGTTGTTTTCGGTGGTGCTGGGGGGTTAAATTTGAGATAACGGGCGATTGATGGTTGCAGAAAGGGAACTAAATCCGGTTGAAAGCTGAAGATAAAACCAATAATAGTCGCAATGGCTAGGGAGAATACCACTCTTAACACTACTATTTCTGGTTGATCCCGGAATGCAGTCCAAGTTGACCAAATGACAATTGGGTTAATTGTCGGTGCTGCTAATAAAAAGCCAATTGCTACTGGTGTGGGTACTCCCTGCATCAATAGCCGTCTGGCCACAGGCACATTACCGCACTCACAAACTGGAAACAAAAAGCCGATCATACTGCCAAATAAAGCCCCCAATAGGGGATTTCTGGGCATTTTCTCCACCAATTTACTTTCATCGACAAATAATAGTAATAGACTGGATAAAAATACACCCAGCAGTAAAAATGGCATCGCCTCCACTAGTAGACTGAGAAATATTGTAAAACCATTGTTCAGTTGATTCATGGGCGTTGTATTCAACAGCAGTTCTGAGTTTTAGAGTTTTGTGTTGTCATTTCATTTAATAGGGTAGCGAGAAATATGGCTAACACCAACCTATACTAAAGCGATACGGGGATCATTGATTAAGCAGCTAAAATTAAATCCCATTATAGTGAGGAAATTATAGCAGTCCTCAATAATTTATGAAAAAATTGCTTGTCTTTTGCCTACCATTGCTAAATTTACAACTTAAACTGGCTAGATAAGTTATTAGACATATCGGCACAAAAATATAGAGACGTTCCATGGAACGTCTCTACAAGCAAGTTTTAGGTTGATTCCGTAATCTCTAATTAGTTCAATAAGATATTAGTCTTTCGGACACTCTTTAACTTTGTTTTCTACCCAGCGACGACAAGGGGAAAACAAACCTCTACCTGATTCTGCACAGTATCCTTTATCAACCTCCTTTTTTTCTCTAGGAATTTCTGACACAGTAGAACTTCCACGGACAAATGAAGAAAATTGTCCCCTCTCAACTACTGAATTATCTTGTCTAATCTCATATTCAAATTCATTGGCATCTCTTTTCACAACAAATGCACTACCACTATGCCGAGTCCCGATACTTATTTTGGTGGACTCTGAGCCTCTCCCTTTACTATAATCTCGATCAGTGTATGGGAAATTGTCAGGAGACATTCCCCGAGAAATGTTTCTGATAATCCCACATTCCGCACCCTTGACTGTCACAAACGGTGATTACGGAGGTAAATTGATGAAAAATGAGTAAAAGAATACATTTATCTATAAAAAAACAAATTTTAGATAGGAAAATTGATTCAGATACATTCTCAATAAGAAGCAATAAAGAATGAGGGTGGTTTCTGGCAGAAAATATAATATAATTTTATTGTTAGTCTATCAAGACTTAATCATAACTTATATCCTTCTAGAAATAAACTTAAAAACAGCATTAAAACTTAAACTCATTAATAAAATCAATGAGTCAAATTGTATAAT
>NZ_LJOU01000189.1:0-3101 GCF_001672085.1 Anabaena sp. AL93
CCCTACTCCCCCTACTCCCCCTACTCCTCCCCAGCGTGATAGGAACTGCGAACCAGGGGACCGGAACGGACGTGATTAAATCCCATTTCCTTGGCTATATTGCCCAGTTCTGTAAATTCCGCTGGAGTCCAATATTTTTTAACAGGTAGATGGTCTAAAGAAGGACGCATATATTGACCAATGGTGAGGCGATCGCATTTTACAGATCGCAAATCCGCCATTGTCTCAATTAATTCCTCCATAGTTTCTCCATGTCCCACCATGACACCTGACTTCGTAGGAAGCTGATCATTCAACTCCTTAACCGTCGCTAATACAGCCAACGAACGGTCATATTTTGCCCCTCGGCGCACAGTTGGAGTTAACCTACGGACTGTTTCGACATTATGGTTAAAACAAGCCGGTTGAGCCTGAATAATCATCGCTAAACTGTGACATTGGACTGCCACACCCCCACCACCCCAAAAATCCGATGTCAGCACCTCAATTTGAGTATCGGGATTCATCTGGCGAATAGTCTCCATTGTCCTCACAAAATGACCAGCCCCCCCATCAGCCAAGTCATCACGGGCGACAGAAGTTAATACCACATACCGCAACCCTAAAAGCCGTACTGATTCTGCCACCTTTTGGGGTTCTTCCTCATCCAACGCCATTGGCGCATGACCCTTATCTACCTGACAAAAAGCACAAGCGCGGGTACAAGTTGGACCCATTAATAAAAAAGTCGCCGTTTTTTGGGCGTAGCATTCACCCCGATTCGGACAACGCCCTTCTTCACAAATTGTGTGAATTTGTCGCTGCTTAATGATACGTTGGACAGTAGAGATTTCACTGGCTTTGCCGATGGGACGACGCAACCAGCTAGGCATAGTCATAATTTCTGACTTGATATCAACTTGTTGTGGAGAATTCATAAGAATACCCGGTAAGTGGGAAACGAGCGTGGCTTTAGCCCTGAGAGGGAAACGGCACGAGCAGTTCGACAAGTGTTACAGTGAGCTTGCCGAACTGCTCACTGACCACGGTTTTAACCGCCTTGAATATTTTTTCATTACCGCCTTGGAGTTGGGAAATTCGGGGTACTTTTGTAATGCACTTTCAACGGGACAATTACCGATTCAAAATTCTCAACTCTGTACGCATAATGTTTTGCTCACTCATAGCCTCTCATTTCTGGGGTAATGTTAGCTAGATGCCTCCGGCACGCTGGCGCGAACGACCAGTTATAAGAGCTTTTTAGACTTGCAACACTATTTCAGTGACCTTAAAACTGTTTAATTGCAAATGACAGAGCAGGGAACTAGCTATGCCTGACGGCACGCTGGCGCGAACGCATTCGGTGGGTGTCGTGACTCAAATAACGGCTACCCTTCGACTCCCTTCGACTTCGCTCAGGGCAAGCCGCTCAGGGTGGTCTGGTCAGCACGGCTTGCTTGATTACTCTTGCAAGCCCAGTCCCTTTAGGGCTGGGTTACTGACATAACGATTTGTTAATTAGGCAAAAAGTAAGAGCGCGTAATGACTATTTACATAGAGGTACTGTAATTCCAGATATACCCCAAACTGAGAAGTTAGACTAATAAATCTTTCACTACACAGGATATTAGTTGTGTGTAGTCTACCTACACAACTATGATACAAATTGATCAAAACATCAGTGAAAGTTTCCTACAACTCCTGTGATTTCGGAAATTTATGTCAGAAAATACTCCCCCCCCAATCTACATAAATTTTGGATATAGTGAGAGAATTCTTAAAAGCACTCGGCAACCAGCCATCTAAACATAAAATTTTTAGTAGAGTAATCAGTTGTGGCAAGTAACAAAATTTTAGTTATTGACGACACTACCGTTGTCAGGGTAAAAGTACGAGAAATGTTACCACCAGGTAATTTTGAGGTGATAGAAGCCAAGGATGGGTTAGAAGGATACAACCTCATCCTCAAGGAAAAAGTCAGCTTGATCATGCTAGATTTTTTGTTGCCAAAAATGAGTGGTTGGGAAGTTTTCCAGAAAATCCAGGCTCAACCAGAATTGCGGAAAATTCCTTTGGTAATCATGTCAGGACGCAAGGAAGAGGTAACGGAAAAATTTGTAGAACCATTTGAATATTTTGAATTTTTAGGCAAACCTTTTGATCAAAAGCAACTCGTTGGCGCTATCAAGTCAGCAATGCTGAAGTCGAAAAAGGAGCGTCTAGACTTAAATATACCCCCAGTGAATCCTGCAAATAAACAGCCTGCCCCAGTTGCTATAAATGCCGTAGATTCATCTGCTGAGATCAAATTACTAAATGATAAAATTATCAAGATGCAAGGAGAAATTGATAACTTGAAGAAACAGCTTAATCAAGTTGTGACTTTTATTAAACAGAAAATTAAGTAATTTTTTCTTTGGTAATGCCAAATTAAAATGAAACTACATAGGGTTTGCTGAAAAAGTTGTCTGTGAGGGCTAGAAGTTCAGGAGTATGGCTAACGCCACGCTTCGCTATCAGGAGGATTTAGAAGAAGTTAGAAGTAATATCAAGTCTGGAAAATTGAACGATTTTTGATGCTATGATCACACTTTCCTTGCACCTCATTTATCTTTCATACAGATGAAACTCTTCATGCGTCTGGGTTATAGGTTTATTCAGCAAGCCCTACATAGAATAAGATTTCAAAAATTATTAAGGAATGTGGATTAAATAACTTACAATTCTAAATGTTGTTGTGGTTTAGCAGTATAGTTCCACTGTGGCAAAAAATCATCAAAGAAAATCTCCATTGTTTCTTTAAAACCCTCAGCAACTTTCTTGCCCCACATTCCGCACCCTTGACTGTCACAAACGGTGATTACGGAGGTAAATTGATGAAAAATGAGTAAAAGAATACATTTATCTATAAAAAAACAAATTTTAGATAGGAAAATTGATTCAGATACATTCTCAATAAGAAGCAATAAAGAATGAGGGTGGTTTCTGGCAGAAAATATAATATAATTTTATTGTTAGTCTATCAAGACTTAATCATAACTTATATCCTTCTAGAAATAAACTTAAAAACAGCATTAAAACTTAAACTCATTAATAAAATCAATGAGTCAAATTGTATAATT
>NZ_LJOU01000050.1:0-41919 GCF_001672085.1 Anabaena sp. AL93
TCCCCTACCTCCCCTACCTCCCCTACCTCTTACTTGACCCCTGATTCCTGTAACTGATTCAAACCCCTAGTGGTAACATATCTTTGCAATTCTGTTAAAGCACGGTTGTAATCTAAGATTGCTTTGACGCGATTACCTTCTGAACGGGTGAGATCATTTAATGCGTTAATTACATCAGTTTGAGTCCCGACACCTGCTTGGAATCTTAACCGCGCTAACCGCAAAGACTCTTTAGCTTGTTCTAAAGCCACATTAGAAGTTTGCACATTTTCTAAGTTTGAAGCCTGGGTAGAGTATGCTTGTTCTACTTGAAAGCGGATTTGGTTGCGCTGTTCAGAAAATTGAGTTTCAGCGATCGCAATATTGGTCTTAGATTGGGCTGCTCTGGCTTTTGCTGCCCCACCATCATATAAACTGAAGGTGGCTTGTACTCCCAAAGAATAACCATCACTCACGCTTGTGTCATCATCAAACTGATCCAACAAGTTATATCTACCCACCAAACTTACCTGGGGACCCAAAGCTGCTAATGCTTGTTTTCTTTGAGCCTCGCTGATATTACGCTGTGCTAAGTTCTGTTGTAGTTCAGGACGATTTTGATAAGCTAAAACGATGCTTTGTTCTAGTGGATGTTGCCATAAACCTGCCAATTTCACAGGATCACCCGCACTAATACTCGCTGATTGGGATAAATTCAACAGTGGTGCTAACTTACGGCGGGCAATTTGTTGTTGAGAAAAGGCACTAGTTAAGTCCTGTTGGGAGTTAGCTAAATTTACCTGCGATCGCAACACATCGAAACGAGTACCAACACCCGCTCGTTCTAAAGCCACTGCATCCTTCAAACTCGCCTGAGCATTTGTAACCGCTGACTGAGAAATTCTCACATTTTCATCAGCTTGTTGCAAATCATAATATGCCCTAGCCACATTCAGGCGAATTTCCTCAGATTGCCTTTCTACATCTAACTCTTGCACTCGTATCCTTTCTTGCGCCTCTTTAATCGCTGCATTACGTCTACCAGAAGTGTAGAGATCATATTTTATCTGTGCAGTACCGCTAAATACCGTATTAGATGGAGCATCATCTACGGTTAATCCATTATTCCGTTGTCTTTTAACAGCTAGTGTGTCACCAACACTACGACTATTGGTCACATCACCATTCAAATCAACGCTGGGCATTAAAGCCGCTTGAGCTTCACGCAAAACCGACTTACTCCGTTCCAGTTGCAGTACAGACACCTGTAAATCATTATTATTCCGTTTAGCCAGTTCCAGTGCCTGTGACAAACTAATTGGCTGAGTTTCTTGTACCTTCACTTCCTCTGCTTGCGTTGGATATAACAGCGGATTAGGACTGGGATTCAACTCCTTAGGAACATTAGGAAAATCTACAGGTTGACTAGGTGCAGAATTGACATTTTCTGCGGTCGGAGGTGTACTGGTTTCTGTCGTAGTCGGAACAGTTGTTTGTGCTATCAAACTATTATTTTGAGTTAAGCAGGTGTTAGCAGTAAGTAGCAAAGCTGCTTGACTCTTGGGCTGTGATTGTGGACAATTACTAGACTCTAGTAACTTTGATACCTCAACATCACCATTGATAACTTGCTGATCAGAGTTACTTAAACTACCTAACTGAGAATTACTCGCAAACAGTAAATTATTATTTGAATTTGATAAATCAGAAAAACTTACAAATCTACTGTCATATTTTGGAGAACTTTTTTCTCCCTCAGTGCTGAGATAATTGTCAGCCATGATTATAGGTAGACTGGAGTTACCAACAGGCTTGATACTGCCTTGACTAAAATAACTAGCAGGTAATAATCCTGGGTTACTATTAACTTTACTTTTAGGCAGTAGGCTATTGTCTGGGAATAAATTTCTACTATCAGTAGAAACCAACACACTAGAAGTAGACTTTAGCTGTAACTCATTCACTTTAATAACAGTAGCCCAAGCGGGCTGGGTTGTTAATACTGCTACTGTTACACCAGGTAAGAAACAATGGAATAATTGCTGTCCTTTCACCGCATCCCCTCACACAAAAAATATTAATTTAGCGGCAGAATACTTGTCTTCAACACAAAATATAGCACGATCTGGAGATTTGGGCAGGAATATCGCACGATAACTCATGTTAGACATCAGAACTCGGTTTGTCTTCAAAACGTTTGACAATCCGAGAAAGTTCTGCCTTTTCGTCTATACTAACGCGCGTAGGCGCACCACTGATAATCCGCTCATAATTACGGAATGAATCTTTAATGTCAGGACCATCTGCCGTAATATTATATTCACGAATGCCCTTATCGTGCCATGAGCCACGCATTTTAAATACGTTAATTGCCCGCGACATTTCTCCCCGAATTTCTACATATTGTAACATCAAAATTGTATCTGTAATCGTGGAAATATGGGAGTCAGTAATGGAATTAGAACCCAGAAATTGGTCTGTAGTATTGGTAAAAAAACCAGTAATTTCTTCTTGTTTAGCATAACCTGTGACACCAATTACAAACTGACGGAAAGCATTATTACTAACACCTCTAGCCATTGCAGAAAGTGAATCAATGGCAATACGAGCAGGTTTAAAATGGGAGATTTCTGATTTAATAATTTGTAAGTGGTCTTCTAAACCAGTTGATTCAGGATAGGTACAAATAATTTTCAGTAATCCTTGATGTTCTAATTCTTCAAAATCTATACCCCAAGAATGGGCATTTCGGGAAAGTTGGGCGCGAGATTCTTCATAGGCAAATAATATTGCTCGTTCACCACTAATGCAGCCATCTTGAATAAACTTACTAACTAATAAAGTTTTACCAGTACCTGTAGCTCCTGTGGCTAAAATAATCGAATCTTTAAAGAAACCACCACCACACATTTGATCAAGAACTTTCACTCCAGAAGATACCCGCACATTAGAAGATCGTTGTGTTAAACGCATTGCTCCCAAGGGGAATATATTAACTCCTTCATTAGTAATTGTGAAGGGATATTCACCTTTCATGTGGGTTGTTCCCCGTAACTTGAGAATTTCAATGGTTCGCCGCCGACGTTCTCCTTCTAAAACATTGCGAGAAATTACTACATTATCGGAAACAAATTCTTCGACTCCAAAAGATGCTACTGGTCCATATTCTTCACCCCGTTCAGTGGTAATGATGGTGGTGACATTCAATAGTTTTAGCCGTGCTACTAACCGAAAAATTTCTCGTCGCACTACTCCGACAGCTTCATATTGTTGAAATATGGCTGTCATGGAATCAATGGAAACCCGTTTAGCTTTATATTTACGAATGGCATATTGTAAACGTTCAATCAGGGCAGATAAATCAAAATTACCAACTATGTCTTGACCTTCAGGGTCAGGAGATGCGTCGAGAATAAATAATTTACCTTCATCAATTAACCGTTGTAAATTCCAATCAAAAATATGGGCATTTTTAATAATGTCACTGGGTGATTCTTCAAAGGTAACAAATACTCCGGGTTCATCGAAGTAAGTGATGCCATTATAAAGGAATTGCAGTGATAATAGAGTCTTGCCAGTTCCTGAAGTTCCACTAACTAAAGTAGTTCGACCCACAGGTAAACCGCCATGACTGATATCGTCAAAGCCTTCGATCATTGTGCGAATTTTTTCGACACCAATAGGTATTTTTTTTTGTTCAGGTTGCTCTTTTTTATTCATGGTTCATCTAATATGGATATTCAACCCAGGTTTTTAAAATCAAGAAAGTTTTTAATTATTTTTAATAACTAAATAAATATACCAAATTGTAGGTAAATAAATTCCCAAATTTCCATCAAAAAGTAGCTAACGCCACAGCTTTACTCAGAATTATTACTTATTGGCTTCTAAATCCTACATTTTGTCTTATTCTTTCCCGTATTCTTCATTCAATTCTTCGTAAAGCAGATCCAACCCAATTAATACTCTTTCCCTATCCGTTAAATCACCAATAATTTTCCGCACAGGAGGCGGCAAAATTTTTGATAGTGTTGGTGTGGCGAGTATTTTATCTTCTTCGGCTAACTGGGGGTTTTTCAGGACATCAATTACTTTTAAAGCATAAACTCCTTGAAATTCTTCATCTAAAATATTTTTGAGTGTTTTCAAAGCTCGCATTGAATTAGGGGTATTTCCTGCTACATATAGCTTGAGAACATAGGTCTTTTTAGCTTCGTTCATAATATCAACTCCTAAAAATATTGAGGTAAAAGATCAAAAGTCACGACACTACATATACACTCAGGTATTAATTTACCATGAATATAAGTGCAACTTCTACTTTGTGGCATTTAAATGATTTTAGCAATAGAACAGCGATAAACTTCGCAAAGATGTGCCAAAATATCTATTAAGGTTAAACGGTAATCCAGTAGCGTTTCATCACTTCTGCCTTCTATTCTTAATTGCTTGGCAAATTCGTCAATAATTTCCATGTGCATTTCTATAATTTGTGGTACGGGAACACTAGTATAAAATAAGGTATTAATAAACTTATCAAGTTTTTCTTGTAATGTTTTGTCACTGATAAAATAATTTATAATAATCTGACGGTAATCTGCTTTCAGTACTGCTAAAAGTTCCTGTTTTTCGGCAGCGGTCATATCCTGAAAAGTTTGGGGTTTTTTTTGTTTATTAAAAGCCAAGAAATTATTATCTTTATTATCTAATTTTCGATAAGGGTTTTGTGACTGAAAATGGGGCAAATAGTATATCTGAGTAGGTATAGGCTGCCAGTAGCATTGAGTTATTATCCCCTCAATGAAATTCCAGATTTGCAAAAACAAACCTTTGCCCTTGTTTTTTGCACATGGTTTATCGAGAATTTGTTTTATATTTGTTTGTAAAAGCAATATAGGTAATAACATCTACTGTTTATAGATCATGAATTTTTGAGCGGGAGATACATCGGTCTATAATTAATGATACTTGTCTACTCTAAGTAGGATGACGCATTAAACTCAGGGAGAGTCATGACTGATGGATGGTGTGTATTAGCATATCTAGGGGCAGATAGATTACATTATTTCACTTATTGATAAGATACTTAAACGAACTTAAAGAATTGTCGCATTTTAAATCATTATAATTCCTCAAGGTTCTAAAGCGAATCTTTAGAGCCATAATTATTGTTGTAGTTGTCACTATAAAAAATGATGACTTTCAATACCAGTAGCAAGTTGCTGAAGATAGTTGCTTGCTGAGGATGGAAACTCACACCTTGCACCAGTTAAGAAAAATTATTGGTAATTGGCTGCGAGACAATGGATGTCTATAGCGGAGTGTTACCGAAAGCCATAGCTAAATAGCTAGTTTGAAGAGGTCTGTCAATTGTAACCAGAATCGCTGATAGCGTGGCGTAGCCATTCTAAATATTCTTGGAGGATATTGCTTCAGGCTTGAAGACCATCTAAACCAAGTGCTGATGGTGATGCCGGAGTTAATCACAAGAAGAAAGACCACCGAGGACTTATTTTAATGCTACAGTACCCACTTTATGAATTTATAGCACCTGTACCAATGTGCTGGGAAACAAATACTCTGGCAGCAGCGTTGGATATTTTTGTTAAACAACAGAGCGATCGCTTGGTAATAGTCAATTCCCAACAACGTCCAATTGGTGTATTGTATTCTGCTCAATTACTGCCACAATTCTTAGCAGCGGATGCTAATAATAACCTCTTAAATTTGCAACAACCACTCTCACAGGTGGATAAATCCCTCATAGAAGCAATACAGACCATACCAGCAGCAGCAAATCTGGAAAAATTCAGTTTGGTTCTCAAGCATCAAGAAAGCCAACAACAAAGTAACTTAGATTGGGCGCTAGTTGATTCAGATGGTAAATATTTGGGAATCCTAAATACTTTACGCCTATTAACATTGTTATCTCAGGAGAAAATTCCCCTTAACTCAACCAAAAAAGAAGAAAGTCATGAGTATGTGACAAATACTAAAACTTCTCAACACCAAAAAAACATCGAGCATACAGCTAATAAACACCAGCCAAACATACACAAATCCATAGTCCACTTATTGGCTAAATTACCCTGGCCAATGATGTTACAGACTAGTCAAGGCGAAGTGGTTACGCAAAATATCGCTTGGCAGCAACAACTAGGAGCATTAAAAGACCCTGAAGGCATTAGAAAACAGGTAGAGACTATACTTACTCCCAAATATATTTATGCCAATCCTCAAGAAAATCAGCAAACCGATCCTTTCACGACCCATAGACAAAGAACCTCACCATCAACTTTCACTTTTGTACAAGAATCACCTCTACCCGTAAATGAGGCTGCCAACCACTGCGTTTTAGATACACAATTGGGTATTTGTACTTGTGTGGTTGAAATTAAAACTGGTCAGGAACGAGTGTGGCAGTTTGCTAAAATTCCTTTAGACAGTAACGAGTTAAAAATTTGGGTTTCTGAGTCAGAAGTACCAGAAATTACGGAAGAACTATGGTTAATATTAGCCACCGACGTAACAGAACAACAACAACTGTGTAAGGAATTAGCAGCAAAAAATGCTGATTTAATTCAACTTAATCGCTTAAAAGATGAATTTTTAGCTTGCATTAGTCATGAACTAAAAACACCACTAACGGCAGTTTTGGGACTATCTCGCCTTTTGGCAGATCAACAGTTGGGACAATTAAATGAGCGTCAAGCCCGTTATGCTGGACTAATTCATCAAAGTGGCAGACATTTGATGAGTGTGGTGAATGATATTTTAGATTTAACGCGAATGGAAACGGGACAGATGGAACTCACCCTCAATCCAGTCCAAATTCAAGTAGTATGTGAAAGGGCTTTTTCAGACGTTAAAAACATTCATCATCAAACTAACAAAGCTAAACCAGTATCCCCACCAGACAATCAAACTTTATCTAATCACCAATTTAGCCTAGCCATTGAACCAGGTTTAGAAGAAATGGTGGCAGATGAATTACGCTTGCGACAGATGTTAGTACATTTACTTTCTAATGCCTTTAAATTCACAGAAATATCCGGGGAAATTGGTTTACGGGTAAGCCGTTGGGAAGGCTGGATTGCTTTTACTGTTTGGGATACAGGGATTGGTATTCCTGAACAACAACAACATTTAATCTTTCAAAAATTCCAGCAATTAGAAAATCCTCTCACTCGTCAGTTTGAAGGAACGGGTTTAGGATTAGTATTAACTAGAGCTTTAGCTCGTTTGCATGGTGGAGATGTCAGTTTCTTATCTCGTGAGGGTAAAGGCAGTCAGTTTACGCTGCTTTTACCTCCCAATCCACCAAAGGCTAGTTTTAATGAGTCCGAAGATATAGTTCCTAAGATAGAAGTAGGCAATAACATTAATCCTTCCCCTCAAAATCTCAATAGTTCTTCCCAAAGATTGGTTTTAGTAGTGGAAGCAGTAGCTCAATATATTGAGGAATTAACTGAACAACTCAAAGGTTTAGGGTATCGTGTTGTTATTGCTAGATCAGGAACAGAGGCACTAGAAAAAGCTCGTCGCTTACAACCAAAGGCGATATTTTTAAATCCTTTACTGCCTTTACTTTCTGGCTGGGATCTGATGACTTTACTGAAATATGATGTTTTAACTCGTCATATTCATGTTATTGTCACAGCCACAGCGGCAGAAAAAGAGCAAGCATTTACTAAACAAGCTGATGGTTTTTTGAGTTTACCAATTAAGCATCAACCATTGGCATCATTATTAGAAAAAATATCAATAACGAACGAATTTCAGCATTCAGGACTGGAAAATAATAGTATCAATTCTCAAAATATTCCTTTGCGAATTCTTAGGTTAGTACACCCAGAATTGGAGGTAATTAATCTCTATCCTTCTCTGCGAGAACATCGGGTGATTGAAGTAGATGATCTAGATCAAGCAGATTTGTTAGCGCGAGTTTGGCAGTTTGATGTAATTTTGCTAGATATGGGGATTTCTACTGCTCGCACTTATCTACAACAATTAAATAAACACCAAAGGTTGGCGACATTACCATTGGTAACTTGTGATGTTGCGACTACTTTAGCTGCTTCTCAAATACCAGGATTGTCTGTATTTCCTTGTTTAAGTCCTTTGACTCAGGAAGATAATAATCAAAATTATCAACAAGGTGCTTTGTCATCTGTATTACAAATTGCTGCTGGTATTTGTTGCCCAATAAATATTTTAGTGGTAGATATAAATATGCTGAGTGATTTACCCAAATCAAAACGCAAACCAATTAAGGATGATCAGTCAGTCAAAAATTATTTTCTCAATTTTGAAGATGAGCAAATTAATCGGGGATATGAGTGGTTTCAAGCTTTAATTCAATATTTACAAACTGCTGGTTTTAGAGCTTCTATTGCCAGTTGTTGGTCGGAAGTTGTCCAACAAGTTAGCCATAAAAGTGTTGATTTACTGTTAATTTGCTTGCATGAAACGGCAATTAATAAGGAAGTACAAAAAGCTATTGAATCATTGGGGAATTTACAGTTGAATTTGCCACCAATTTTGGTACTTGACCAAAAATTAAATGAACCTAATTATGGAAATGCGGCAAAATCTCGGAAACAAAGATATACATCTTCTGTGGAAACTGCGGTTCGAGGAATTGCTACCCAAATACTACCTCGTTCTATCCCAATGGAAGAGTTATTAATTCAGATCAATCAATCTTTGACAAATTAGACTATGATTTATTTGATTGTGACGATGACAATAATCAATCATCACATAAATCACATCAATCAAAAAAATCATAGTTTAAGACAGGTTGATATTTTCTGGTTTGGCTGTTTTCAAGGGAATGCGAATAAGATGATAAGCACCTTTGGTGGCTAGACTTTTATAGTTATCCGGTGGTAAGTCCATTTCGTGAAATTTTCCCTGTTCAACTAAGAGTAATAATGATGGTGGTTTAGTTGGTTGGGATGCTTGCTTTTGAATATATTCAAGAGCTTGTTGAGCAAATTTGATGTAATTAACATTTTTGTGCGTGTAGAAAGTCACGGTAGGTTTTTTGAATCCAACCATAATTAATTCTTCATTGGGTTGTTTTGATTCAACAATGAGGGCGGATAATTCTCTGAGAGGAAGTTGACGCTGTTGATCCATGATGGAAACAGCAGGTATTAAAACGATGGCAATAAAAGCGATAAATCCTAATAAGTTAATCGTAATGATCTGCTGGTAACGGTGAGTTAAGATGAGGATGGCGGTAGTAATTGTGGATAATAACCAAATTATGCCTCCAAATTTGAGGATTCCTGATCTTTCCATTTGTACATATAATTCAGGAGCAGCGGGATCAAGTCCAGCAATTTGGGTAAGATTGAAAAGTGCGATCGCCAGAATAGTCAAGAATCCTACGTTTATCCAAGCACTGATGCGTAAAAATTTGGGAGGCGTTGGTGTAATAGTAGGTGAACTGGGGAAAAGATCACTCCAAAATAATGCCACAAGAATCGCCGCTGCTGGCATTAAGGGTAATACATAGCTGGGCAGTTTGGTCACGGAAATGGTGAAAAATCCAAACACACCCAGAAACCATATACAGGTAAATAAACCTAGTTGTTGGGAGCGTTCTTGGTTTAACCAATGCGATCGCTGCAAAAGATTTACTCTAACTAGAGCCGCAGGGATGTACACTGAATATGGTGCAAAGCCCAACAAAACGACTAAAAAGTAAAAATACCAAGGGGCTGAATGGCCATTAACAACTTCGGTAAAACGGTCTATATTGTGATAGATAAAAAAGGCATTAATAAAATTCCAGCCGTTGCGCCAAGTTACCAAAACATACCAAGGAAGTGAGATAACTAAAACTATCGCCATTCCTAAAATCGGCTGCATTTCTCGCCATAGTTCCCAAAATTTCCCCACATACAAGGCAAAAGCAATCATAATTAGTCCTGGTAAGACAATGCCTACAGGACCTTTAGTTAATATTGCCCCAGCAATTAAGACATAACTGGCTAAATACCATTTATTGGGAAGTCGCCAATTAGCAGTGACGATTGAGGAATGATTTTGAGCATATCCCAAATAGAAGCATAATAATGTTGAACCGATACAGCCGTTGAGTAACATATCGGAAACGCCGGTTCTCCCCCAAACAATCATTTCTGCGTTGAGTGCCATTAAAGCTGCGGCAATGGCGGCAGTAAAGTAACGTCTGGGTAAGTTGGTAACTTGTGCCAATTCGTCTTTTTTGGCAAAATACCATTGCACAGTATAAAATGCCAAAGCAATTACACCCATTGCTGCCAATGCTGAAGGGATACGAGCAGCCCATTCGTTTACTCCCATAATAGAGTAGGCGATCGCCTGACACCAATAAATCAAAGCAGGTTTATCAAAGCGAGTTTCACCATTAAAAAACGGCGTAATCCAATCACCAGTTAGCAGCATTTGCCGGGAAGCTTCAGCAAACAGCGGCTCAGTTTCATCAATCAAGCCCACATTCCCCAAATTCCAGCCAAAAGCTATCCAACCAATCACCAACAACCACAGAGACGAAACAGCTACAAGCATGACTGGACGCTGTTGTAAATTATTCAACCACTTATCAACCACTTTATCGGTGACACTCAATTTTATACTCATGAATTCATACTTAGAGACACGGTAATCATGTCCTTACCAATACACAACAGTTTACAATTCAAAATACCTTTTTCGAGGAGCTTTACTACCTATCTTCCGCACCCTCAACTGTCACAATCGGTTTTTACTGTTTTTTATGATGAAATGAGGATGTATTATATACAGAATCTCAATGAATTAACGGATACATGATGCCGACAAGGCATAATTTATATCCAGAAATCAAGAGAAAATCAAGTGATAATACTATGTGACACCCCAGGGTGCGGAATGTGGGTTACTATCAAAATTCCAACAACTCCTTCTTACTTCTTCTTCCTCCTGATAGCGCAGCGTGGCGTTAGCCATACTCCTGAATGGGCGCAGGCCCTGCGCCCCTACCTCCTGATAGCGTGGCGTTAGCCATACTCCTGACTCCTCCCATATCACCTATTTTCTAACACCAATTGCCATTCTTGAGTTTGCGAATTCCATTGTGGAGAAGAAGTTTCTCCCACAACATAGGGACCCCAATAGCGTCGAGAACCATCTTGAGCAAAAGCCACCAAAATATCACCTTTCTCTAGCTTTAAATTACCTTGAGGTAAAGATAAAATTAACCCGTTCTCATTTCCTTCTTGGGGAGCAAAATCCCAATGAGCCGGAATACCAGATTTAGATTTATTCGCAGTGGCGCTTTTTTGAGATGATTGTCTAGCTAATAATGCTAGACGTACAGGTTGGGTAGTTTTGTTGCTCATGCGAAGTGATCCAGCAGTCTTGGTTTTACTATCCGAATCAAACCGATAGGCTACAACTGTAGAGTGATTTTTCTGTGAACTTGATTCTACTGATTCACTTGGTGTATTATCTAAATTGATTGCATCAGCACTATTGACCGTGTTTGTAACTACAGGTGAATTTTTTTCTGGATTTGTAGACTCCAAGGATATCCTCATATCTAAGCATCCAGTTACGATCCCCATAAATCCTAATACAGAAAAACCGATAATGAAGTTACGATACCGAAGAGCCAAGTTTTTCATAATGATATAGATTTAGAAATAAGATTTTTTGTCAGCTAAACCCAAATGATTGGTGATTATTTTTGTTCACTGTTCCCCTCTTCATGCAAAATACTCGTCTGAACAACCTATTAGAAACAATTTATAGAAGCTTGAGTGAATGGTTTCTCAATCCTTGGCGACGGTTATCATTACTACTAATTAGTTTTTTGTTTGGTTTTTTTCTGGGATCAGCAGTATCAACAACCGCTGGACAGAAGGCAGAATTAGACATCGTAGTAGCTGGATTTTTAGTGCTATTAACTGAAATTACCAGTAGGATATTTTACAGTCGCAGTTTTTTTTCTCGCCAAGCATTTTGGGTAGAAACACTCAACTATCTCAAGGTTGGTTTCATCTACAGTCTATTTCTAGAAGCCTTGAAACTGGGTTCGTAATTTTATGAATAGCGAATGGTTGAGTAAGATTTTGACAACGGACACATCTTGGCAAGTATTAGCACAAGCCGCAGCATTGGCAGATCCTTTGCGAGCTAAGGTGTTTAATATTACTTCTGATCATGTGGCTGAAGTTACGCAAAACAGAGGGGATTTACTGAAGTTAGTTTTCCCTGATTTTAGTCAATTTTGTCAAACTAGCCTAAAAACTGATTCTCAAGGAATGTTGCAGGTATTGTGGGATGTGTGGCTACCTTTGGGAATGAAAATTGCAGCACAGCATCAAGAGTCGGGGAAACCTTTTATCCAGGGAATTTTAGGCGCACAAGGCACGGGTAAAACTACAATGTCCCACATACTGGGTTTGATTCTCCAGCATTTGGGATACAGGACGTTAAGTTTTTCTTTGGACGACTTATACAAAACTTATAGCGATCGCTTGGCTTTAATGCAGCAAGATTCCCGGTTAGTTTGGCGTGGTCCGCCCGGAACCCACGATATTCATCTAGGTTTAAGTCTACTCGATCAGATTCACCAAAGCAAGAGTCCTGTTATAGTTCCTAGATTTGATAAATCCGCTCATGGGGGTGCAGGCGATCGCACTACTTCTGAAGTTATCACAAATCCTATAGATATTGTTCTGTTTGAAGGCTGGTTTGTGGGCGTAAAACCAATTCCTCCTAAAGTGTTATTAACTCCACCACCACCTATTCTTACAGACGTAGATAAACAATTTGCCTCTGATATGAATAATCAGCTAAAAGATTATTTACCACTGTGGGAAAGATTAGATAGTTTAATAGTTCTTTATCCCACAGATTACCGTTATTCTTTAGCATGGCGCAAGCAAGCAGAAAGACAAATGATTGCTGCTGGTAAATCAGGAATGACTGACTCAGAAATAGAAGAATTTGTAAATTATTTTTGGCGTTCTTTACATCCCGAATTATTCATTAATCCCTTAATTCAATCATCATCTGTTGATTTAGTAATTGAAATTAATGCTGATCATAGTTTTGGTAACTTTAGATCCCCGACTTCTTTAAGAAGTCGGGGATCTGATTGATTCTGATTGATTACTTCCCTGTTTGCAGTGTTTCCACTAAATCATAAAAAGGTTGCCAATTATCATCTTCAGTGATTCGTTCCCAAACAGACTCAATCACAGGTCTTAATAAAGCTGTTTTGGGATTAGCTTCAATCAAAGTTTGGTGAATTTTATCCATTTGGTCAGGATCAAAATGATTGAGAATTTTATGATAGAGGAAACACCAATTATCAAAAGTGGCTGATTTTCCTAATGCGGGGCTAAGTTCTGAACCATTCATCACAAAAGCTGGATCATCTCGCCATTTACTAGAAAAGGTAGCAGCTATATCAGCAAAGAATTGATGATAACCAACTTGACTATCATGTAAAAAGGTAATAGTTAACCGCAAAAATTCATCAGCTTCCGCTAATTGTAAATCTTCAAAACCCAATTTTTTCAACATCAAAGCTCGATATTCAGCCTGGTAATATTCAGCAAACTTGGATAAAGCAATATCCAAATCACCTTGGTGAATTATCGCCTTTAAAGGTTCTTGCAAAAGTTCTAAATTTAATTTGCAAATCCCTGGTTGCTGACTGTAACAATAACGTTTATAATAATCGAAATATGCCGCCGTAAATTGGAGATCGTAAGTAGGAATAAAGGCATAGGGTCCATAGTCAAAACTTTCCCCGGTAATTGACATATTATCAGTATTCAGAACTGCATGACAAAAACCCGCTGCCATCCATTGTGCTACTAATTCGGCGACACGCTGCACTAATTCGGCATAAAATAAAGCATATTTATCATTTTCAGCTTGCAAATGCGGGTAATATTGTTCGATTACATGATCTAACAGTTTTTGAGTTAAATCATGTCGTTTGAAATAGTTTAATCGTTCAAAAGTACCAAAACGAATATGAGATTTACTCATGCGAATCATGACAGAAGAACGAGTTGGAGAAGGTTCATCACCGCGCCACAAACCCAAACCCGTTTCAATCATACTTAAACAGCGAGAAGTGCGAACGCCTAAACTATGAAGTGCTTCAGCGGCGAGAACTTCCCGCACTCCTCCTTTAAGTGTTAACATTCCGTCACCACCGCGAGAGTAGGGGGTTCTTCCCGAACCTTTTGTGCCAAAATCGTATAATTCCCCATCAATACCCCGCACTTGTCCATAGAGAAAGCCTCTACCGTCACCTAATTGGGAGTTATATTGTCCAAATTGATAACCGTGATAACGTAGTGCTAATAGGGGTTCTCGTCCCTCAAATTTACCAAAAGCGTTAATAAAATCTTCGTCTTTAACTACTTGGGGATCAACTCCTAAGCGTGGTAATAGTACGTCATTGCGCCAACGTAAAATATGTTGGGGAAATTCTTCCGCAACAACTTGATCATAGTAATCATCACCTAGAGATTCTAAGGCTGATTCATAATTGAGGGTAAGTAAAGGATTAGTAGAATGGGTGTGATTGGGAGTTTCATCCAGAGTCATTATAATTATGCTTAATGTGATATTTCTTTAATAATAGACAAAAAAGCTTACGATCTTTTTATTTAGGGTTTGCTGATAGCGTAGCATGGCGTAAGCCATAAAATTTGTCTATGAGGGCAGGGAACAGGGAATCTGACTTTTCCTGTTACAGCACTTCCTGATGTTATGAGGTCTAGTTTTTTATCGCCAAACAAGTAGGGGCGCAGGGTCTGCGCCCTCTATTGTATTTCATTAGATCGGGAATTGTTGTAAGTCTCGAAACATCCAAATAATCAGGGTTTTGGAATAAAGCCCTATTCTCAATAAATGATCTTTAATGAGAATAATCAGCGAAAAAATAGGACTTTGGGACATGGGTTATAATGAGCGATCGCTCAACTGGAAAGATAACGGGAAAAGTCAGAAGCCTATCAACGCTACCTACAATCTATGGGCGTTAAGATTAAAATTACAAGATGATTAAGTTAATCAAATTAAACAGATAAATTAATGCGTAAACAAGTTATCGAATATACATCTCCACTAGATGCGTTGATTGCCCTTACCAAACAGTTAAATGTTTATGAAATCAAGTACCAAATGAGTTCAGAAGATTTTTTTGCCAAATATAAGCAAGGAAAAACTTCTGATGATGAAGTGTTTGTCGAATGGGCAGGAAATTATCAGCATTATCTAGCTTTACATCAAGAAATAACCAGCAAACTCCAAGATGTCGCGTAAACTTATCCAAGCGTATTTAGATGAAATTGAGCAACTTTTACTCAATTGCTCTAATGCATACATTGAGGAATATAGTGCAGTCATTTTAACGACAGAGCGGGCTAATCTCCGCATTAGGATACGTTTTGCAATTAGATATTTACTAGCAGTCAGTGAAGCCTTTGTTGTTGTAGATAATCAGATTAAATATATTGATTACCGCTATCACTTTCAAGATGAGCAAAATAGTCTGATTTTTCGTTATGACAGTACACCACACTTTCCCAACTTGCCTAGTTTCCCCCACCATAAACATTTTTTTGACAATGTAATTGCTTGCGAAAAACCACATATAGCTGATGTTCTACAAGAAGTGATGCAATACTGTTCGGTTAAGACTAAAAAACAAAAATACGTAGGTTGGGTTGAGGAACGAAACCCAACATTTTCAATGATTTGTTGGTTTTATACAATAGGTTGTTTACGTGGAAATTTTCGTTAACCGAACAGTATTGAGAAGTGATGGATTTTTTAAAGTAGCTTATAAAAATTATTTATCTTCTTGAGAATGATAAATAAAAAATTAGATCCCCGACTTCTTCAAGAAGTCGGGGATCTAAGGATTACAATATTCACATAAACTAGGATCAGCAAATTCTTGATTGTTAGGAAATAATTGTTGTTGGGTAAAACCGCATTTTTGACATTGAAAAATTACTGCTTTAATTAATGAAGTTGGCTGATGACAAAGTTCACAAGGTAGTCCAGGGATTTTTTGATTAATCATAAAACCAGGAGTATGACATTGGGGACATAAACTATTAATTTTATTAATTAAGTCTTGAGTAGCAAAGGCAATATTTTTCATCCTGGTAGGATTATACATTGCTCTCATATCTGTTTCTATATGAAATTTACCATTTGTGTTTTTTATGGCAATTTCTACGGAATTGATTAGGTTTTCTTGGCTGGTAATACCTTTAATAAATTCTGTTGTTCCTGTAGATATATTATCAAATGAAATTATTAACCCATGTTCAGGAAAACCTACTTTTTTACCAAATTCTTCAGCTTCTTCTAAACTAGATATAGTTTGATGATTAAAATTAGTTTCTATAGAAAATAATTCACCAATAATTTCTAAATCATTTTCTTGATCCAAAAAAATAATTATTTCTCGGTTAGCATAAATATAGGGAATTAGGGGATGAGGTGCAAAACTTCCTTCACTAGCAATTGCTATTTTTTCATCATACATTTCCAAGGCTTTTTTAGCTTTTAACCTAGCAGTAATAATTTGTGTATCTGGACGTTTAATTTCTCTAGTAAAAGTTCCAAAAACATCAGTATTTAAGCCTTGAGGAACTATCAAATTAATTCCTAAATTTTCTTTCAATAAAGGAGAAATTACTTTTTCTTTATTGTGCATTGTCGCCAAAATAGCCACGCGATTATTATATATTGACATAATTTATTTCTCCATAATTATCTTCAGATCCCTGACTTGTCCAAGAAGTCGGGGATCTGAGGTATTATAATATTATAAATCTGATCGCCACTGGGAATTTGTCAAACTTGTAAAAATATGATCTTCCCATTTAGCATTAATCATTAAATAATCTCTAGCATATCCTTCAACTACAAAACCAGCCCTTTTAAGAACATTACCACTGCGGCGATTATGGGGCATATAATTAGCCATAATGCGGTGCAGATTTAATTCTTGAAAAACATACTTAGTGGAAATAGACAAGGCTTCTGTCATGTAACCATAACCTTGTGCTGATTCTGCTAAACTGTATCCTAATTGCAAAATAAATTTCATATTCTAACAATAATGTTTACTGATAAATAAACAATAACGATTGTCATCTGTTAGTTTATAAGACAGTTTGTCAGCAATGGAGGACATTATTTGCAATCCCCGTCCTCTTTCTTGATCATTATCCTCTAATGCTGAAGTTATTTGCAATTGCTTTTCTAACTCAAAAGGTTCTCCCAAAGACCATATCCGAATTTCTATATCTTCTTCGAGTCTAATAACTTCTAATTCAATCGGAGTTTCTCTGGGTAATTTTTTGTGGGCGTGTTCTACAACATTAATAAATCCTTCGACTAGAAGTGTTTGTAATTCCCACCAAATTTTTTGATTATTAAATGGGGGCTGGTTGATTTGCTCCAGCCAGGATAAAACTTCACTTGTAGCATTAATATCTGTATTGGTTTTTAGGTAGATTTTATGATTCATTGGTCAATCCATAGAATGTGAAAAAGAAAAATGTAAATCCTTAGACAAGATTTAATGTAGAGTAATTAATAAGTAATTATTCAAACTGTTTCATGGTCAAAATGTTTAAAATCCTCGTCATTGATGATGATCCTATCTTACGAATGGTTTTGAAAAAAACTCTGAAAACCCAGGGCTATGATGTTACCATAGCGGCTAATGGCGAAGAAGGAATAATAGAAGCAAAAAAATTATGTCCCGCTCTCATTATCTGTGATTGGGTAATGTCTGGGATAGATGGTTTACAAGTGTGTCGTCTGATTAAGTCAGATCCGGAATTAGCTACAACTTTTTTTATTCTTCTGACTGCAAAAGGAGCTTCTTTAGGAGAGGAAGATGATCGTGTTAGAGGATTGGATGCAGGAGCAGATGAATTTATTTCTAAACCCATTGAGATGAATGAATTAAAAGCACGGGTAAGAGCAGGATTAAGGCTACATCAATTAAGTCGAGATTTGCAGCATCAAAAGCAAATTTTAGAGCAGTTAAATCGAGATTTGCAGCATCAAAAGCAGGTTTTAGAAACCGAACTAGCTGAAGCTGCTGATTATGTGCGATCGCTTTTACCATTACCGATTATAGGATCAGTGACCATAGAATCTTTATTTGTACCTTCAGCACAGTTGGGAGGGGATTGTTTTGATTACTATTGGATTGACGATGAGCATTTGGCAATTTATCTATTAGATGTCTCTGGTCATGGTGTAGGCTCGGCTTTGCTATCTGTATCTGTATTGAATATCTTGCGATCGCAGTCTCTACCAAATACTAATTTTTGTCAACCAGCAGAAGTTCTCAAGGCACTCAATGAGACTTTTCAAATGAGTAAACATGGCGATAAATACTTTACCATTTTGTACTGTGTTTTTAATCGTGTTAATCATCAGCTAGTTTATGGCAATGCTGGACATCCACCGGCTGTATTAATATTTGGAAATGCCCCCTCC
Organism: Anabaena sp. AL93; assembly: GCF_001672085.1. NCBI lineage: Bacteria > Bacillati > Cyanobacteriota > Cyanophyceae > Nostocales > Nostocaceae > Anabaena > Anabaena sp. AL93. The sequence goes on from NZ_LJOU01000050.1 coordinate 18,523, forward strand.
AGCATTGAGGTTATAAAACTAGAATCTCTAGATTTACCTATTGGCTTTTTACGAGATATCAGTTTTGAAACTGCTATTTTGGAAGTTGCAGAAAACAGCACTTTATATATTTTTAGTGATGGTGCTTACGAATTGCTACAACCAGAGGGACAAATTTGGGGTTTCGACTCTTTCGTTAATTTATTGCTCACCCATAATCAGACAAATAACAATCATATTAATCAACTCTTACCTGAGATTATAAATATCAGCGGGAACGAAAATTTTGATGATGATTTGTCTTTACTACGAGTTAATTTTAGTGGATATCAAAATTCCTAAGATGTAAACTTTTATCAAGGTTGTTTGAAAAGTTTTTGGCGATTTGCTAGTTCTAATACTTTGCTGTCAAACTCTTCTCTATTACTTAATATGTTCAAAACTCGATCAATTTTTGTTAATTCAAATAACATTTTGACTTGCTCATTAATGGAACATACAAATAGTTCTCCTTTAGCATTTCTAACACCTTGCATTGCTCCTACTAAAGCACCTAAACCAGAACTATCAATAAAACTCACCTTTGACATATCAATCAATAGCATATTAAATCCATTATTAAGGATATCAGTAATTTGACGACGTAATTCGTTACCGGCGGTGGCGTTTAAAATTCCTGATGGTTCAAAGACGTGAATTTTAGAAGTCATAAATTATCTTCCTTTCTGTGTTAGTTTGTAAATTTGCTATTGAAAATCGTCATATCTATTTAAAATTCTACTACTATTTAAGGCATTTTGTAGAACTTTAAAAAATAGATTTATAAGCAAGAAGAACTTTCATTTTTGAGATTATACGAGTTCAAAAAAAGTCAAGAATAGATCTAAACAAGAAAAGCCCGATATAACCAGTTTCCAAACCTCTCCCCACGGGGTTAGGGGGTTAAGTTTTGTGGTTCTATACAATACGTTTGAAACACCCTCTTAGAAGTAATTCATGAATTACCTCTACTTTACTTCTGTTTTGTGTAAGTCCTGTGGTTGCCAAACAGCAGCGCTGATAATTGCCCAAAGTAGAGATAAAATATATATACCCCATAATGTGTTGATCAAATAAACCCAAGGAGTTTCTAACTGACCAATAGCGAAACGATATATACTCCATATTATACCTAAAATCATCAAAATAAACACAGTTAGTTGTGGCCAGATTAGCTGGAGATAAATTCCTGATTGTCGCTGCTTAGGTGTAACCTGAAATTTAATAGGTTGTCCGGTTAATACACTCCATGCAGATTGAATGAATAGGGGAAATAAAGAGATAGAATATTGTTCTGAACGCCATAATTCCGCAGCATTAATTCCCCAACCAGCGGCTAAAAAAGTCAACCTATTAATTATAAAAGCTGGAAGAAAATGGATAGTAAAATCAAAGCCATAAGTTTCCACGGGGATAGTTCCCGTAAAAAAATAGATAATGGGACAAGCAATGAAAATCAAAGTTGCAAACCCAGAAAAATAACTATATGTTGTCTTAAAATAGTGTAATCGTTGCCAAAATGTCAGTCCTGGTTTGGTGAGAGGATTTTCTCTCATTAACACTTGAATTGTGCCTTGAGACCAGCGCATTCGCTGTTTGAGGGTAGAACTTAAATCATCAGGAGCAAGTCCTTCTGCTAATAATTCATGATGATAAATTGATTTCCAACCAGAACTATGCAACCGCATGGCTGTATTCATATCTTCGGTAATACTATTACTAGAAACACCACCAATTAATTCAAATTCATCTAATTTTTTGCCATCTTTGACAAATTCATCTGCAAAATATTGTAAACCCACACTAACTAATGCTTCTCTTCTTAGGACTGCATTTGTACCTGTGTAGAAAGCTGAATTCATGCCATCTTTACCCTGTTGAATGGGTCCATAAAATAAATTGGCTCGATGTCCAAAGGGGTCTCCAGGAGGAATATTATAAAAATCTTGGGGAGTTTGCACAAATGCAATGCGGTTTGGTTCATATTTTCCTGAATACAAATTATAGGTATAGAAATATGGCAAAACTCGCTTTAAAAATGCTGGTTTAGGAACATGATCTGCATCTAAAGTAAGAATAAAATCTCCTGCGGTCTCTCCAGAAAAAATGGCGTAATTGAGATTACCTGCTTTAGCATGATGAGGTACTCCTGGTTGTTTAGGACGAGCAATATACCGCAACCTAACCAGTTGCACAAGTTCTAATTCTTTTTGACGAATTGCTAATTCTAATGCGCTACGTTCATGATTAAGATGTTCATATATAGTTGATTTACTGGCATGATGACTATTTTGATTTTGAGGATTTAACCAGAGAATAAACTGTTGTAAACTGTGGACAAATCTAGAGGGAATATCCTCGAAAGTATTTGAAGTATTTAAGGTATTTAAAGATGATTTTTGCAGCCATTCTTCAGCGGCTTTTACTTCAGGTGCTAGATTTTCTAGTTGCTCAATTCGTTGATTTAAAGTAGATAATTCCGCGTCAATTCGATTAGCTTCCTGTTGTAATAATGGTGATTGTAAATCCTCCAGAGCTAATCTTTCTGACATAGCTCGCATTTGTTCAGAATTACCATCATCTAATACATATACACGCAGCTTTGTGGTTGGATAATCTATTGCTAAAGCTGCTCTAGCAGTTTCTTCCACCATTTCTGAGGGTTCATTATAGCAGGTTATAAACACATCTACATTTGCCCAATCACAGGTAGGGAGAGGTGGGCTTAACTGATTGAGAGACTTAACCTGTCGGACTATAGGCCGCCATAATCCGATGACAAACATAACTCCTCCGAAATAGCTGTAAATTTCCGCCAGCAATAAAGGAATAGACAGCCATAGAGCATCAAAGTTGATAGAATGGGTTATCCGCCATTGTAAATACCAAGCACCAAAAATTAAGTTGATTTCCGCTAAGTACCGAAAAAGTAGGGTTCTTTTTTTCAGTGTTGAACGGCTATTACCGGAAAAATTCGCTGAATCATAACTAGAGGAGGCTGAATTCATTTTGCTACCAAAAATAAAATTTAAATTAGTCAATTAGCGGTTGTTTGTTTTTATACGAGTCACGTATTTGATTTTTGATTTGAACTCCCATGGTTGTCCATAGCCAGTCTATAGTCCTTGATATTTTTTAGATATCACTGAGGATTCCTGTAGCTTGTTAAAGTAGAGTTGTTATTTAATGTATCAGATTTTTGGTGTCATTTCTAACTATAGCGAAGTAATTCTCTCTTCTCTAGCACTCTAGTCCTCCCTGAATGGTTCTCAAATTTTATTTATAAATGATACAGCAACACCGTCACTACAAAATATTAAGATGGATTGCATTGTTCCTAAGTGGAGCATTTCTGCAATTTCTGTTCTGTGTGCCTACAGTATCTTTAGCACAAAATTCTACTCCTAATGGCTGTAGTCAAATTTCAGCGCCTCTGACACCGGAGGAACAGATTTACGCTCGTGCAGCTTGGCAATATTTTGTCAATAACTACCAAGCAAATACAGGGTTTACTAATTCTACTGGTGGTTATCCTTCTGGTACTCTCTGGGACATTGGTAATTACCTAATGGCTTTGAATGCAGCGCGGTGGATGAATTTGATTAACCAGTCGGAATTTGATTCGCGCTTTAATAAATTTCTTACCAATTTTGCTAACCTTAGTTTATTTGAAAACGCTTTACCGAATAAGGTATACAATGCTGCTAATGGAAAAATGACTGATTATGGTAATAAACCTGTAGAAAAGGGGCTGGGTTGGTCAGCTTTGGATATTGGTCGTATATTGGCTGCTTTTCATATTATTGGTACTTGTCATCCTCAATATAAAAATTGGCTGAAGGGAGTTCTCAGTAAGTGGCAGTTAGCAAGATCACTGAAAGATGACCAACTTTACGGAGCGCTTGTCTTACCTAATGGTAAAACATTGTTGGTACAAGAAGGGCGACTTGGTTATGAGGAATATGCTGTTAGGGGTTATGAACTATGGGGATTTAAAGCACCCAAAGCAGCGGCTTTAGAGCCTTTCAAACTTGTAGATATTAATGGGGTGAAAATTCCTGTTGATACCCGTGATTTTCAAAGCACTAATGCTAATAATTATGTAGTTGGTGAATCCTACATTCTTGATGGCATTGAATTTGGCTTAGAAGGTTATTTAAAAAAATATGCTGCTGATGTTTTAGAAGTACAAAAGCGACGCTTTGAATCTACGGGACAACTAACTGCTGTTTCTGAAGACAATATTGATCAACCTCCTTATTTTCTCTACAATACTATTTACTCTAATGGAGTTGCTTGGGCAACAATTACGGAGAAAAATAAGCCCTATACAGAGTTGCGGAGTATTAGCACTAAAGCTGCCTTTGGCTGGCGCTATCTTTATCCAGGTAATGCTTATGCTCAAAAGGTTTTTGATGCGGTTAAGGATTTACGTGATCCTAAAGGTGGTGGCTTCTACGCTGGACTGTATGAAGAAACAAAAAAACCTAATAAATCCCTGACAGGTAATACTAATGGCCTAATCATGGAGATTTTATATTATAAGGCTAGAGGAAATCGCCCCTTAATTGGTGGTAGTGGGGTGAGTTTTGCAAAAATACCGTCTGGTGATTCTAAACCCTCAGATTCTAAACCCTCAGATTCTAAACCCTCAGATTCTAAACCCTCAGATTCTAAACCCTCAGATTCTAAACCCTCAGATTCTAAATCACCTGCTGCAAATTCGCCGACTCCAGCCCAAAGTCCTATTCCCATAAATGTTACACCTGCTAAGACTAATACAGCGACTAACCCACCTCCGCTGATAGTTAAACCTATTCCATCCTTGGGTGTCCCGCAGCCAGCTAAACCATTACCTAAACCGTTAACAGTTGTCCAAAGACGCTACGCTCAAGCGGCCTGGAACTATTTCTCCGCTAATTCTCAGCCTAGCACAGGATTGGTGAGCGATCGCTCTGATGTTAAGGGTTCAACATTGTGGGGATTAGGAGATTATCTAACAGCGCTCAATGCAGCATGGGCAATGGATATAATTTCTCCCAAGGAATTTGATCAGCGTATTCGACAGTTGTTGGCTGCTTTAGCGCAGATACCGCTGTATGCAGGGGAATTACCGAGTCGGGGTTATGATCCGCGAACATTGCAACCAGTAGATTATGGTGGTAATCCAGTTCCAGAAGGTACTGGCTGGTCGTCTTTAGATGTGGGAAGACTATTAGCAGCCCTTTATAATTTAAAAACAGATCACCCCGAATATACGGAAGTTGTTGATCAAATTGCTCTCGATTGGTCATACTTGCGGGTTGTGCGGGAAGGTATTCTTTCTAGTGCCAATGTCACCAAAGATAAAAGTGGGCGGTTAGTCCCCAGAATTAATCCTGAAACCCGTTTGGGTTATGAAGAATATGCTGCTAGAGGTTTTCAATTGTGGGGATTTAATGTTGATAAATCTGCTGTGGGTGGTGAATATAAAACAACATCAGTGGAGGGGGTAGAAGTCCCCATTGAACGGCTTCGTAAAGATACAAAATCAAAGGTTAATCAATATACCGTTAGTAATCCTTTCCTGCTGTATGCTCTAGAGTTTGGTTTAGATCCAAAAATGCGATCGCTCTTTACGGCAGTCTATCAAGCTCAAGCCCAACGCTACCGTAATACTGAGACTCTTACTGCCTCAGCTACTACTCTCATTGAGCGTCAACCTTACACTGTCCACAGTTCAATTATTGGTCAAAATCAGCCTTGGGTAGCCTTAGATGATGATGGTAAACTACTACCAGAGGGAAGATTAGTCAGTTCGGCTGTGGCATTTGCCTATTATGCCTTACTGCCTAAGGATAGCTATACTCAGGAATTAATCAAGGCAACAACGGACTTATATAACCCTTTGCTGGGCTTTTATGAAGGTTTTTATGAAAAAACAGGTAAAACTGCTCTTGGTTCTACTAGTAGCACTAACAGTATGATTCTACAATCTTTACTGTATACAGCAACAAAGCAACAACCCCTCCTCCGTCCTAATACGGATATGAAATCACCCTGGTGGCGAGCAGTAGCTGATGGTAATTCTGGTCGGGGTCTACCGAATACTTCTACTCAAAAAACACAATTTGTGAGTAATGGCACTGAACATTACTGGATTACTGTTAAAGATGGTATGAATTAACTTTTGCATGGTTAGATACTTGATGTCGCTATCAAAGAAGAGATAAATGATCATGAGTCCACCAGATGAACCTAACTTACCAGTCCAGATTCATAAATACTGATATAAAATATATTATATAGGATTTACGCAAAACAGCAGGAAAATAGCGGTAATCTCTTCCGAGATATTGCTATATTAATTACTGCTGCCTAAAAATAAGGTTTATGGTTAGGACACACAAGCTATCAGCCATATCTTCTGTAAGTCTTGGATACATTAACTCACCCTGGTAAATTGGTAAAGGTACTAATGTGAAAATATTCATTCTATTTCCATACGTAACTATTTTGTAAGATGTTACTCTCACTGAACTTGCTACAACGAATACTATATTTATTTTTTCCAATAAGTATCATCACTAGTTTCGGTATTAAGTCTGTATCTGCTGCTCCTATCGAACTAGATGAAAATTGGGATTCAGTCTCACTTTTAATAAAACCCGTCCCTGTGGTTGATAATTTACCAAATTCACGCCAAAATAACGGAGATATTAGAGAAACAGATTCCTCTGTTTTTTTCCCACTAGATGAAAACTCGAACTCATTTCCAGAATTAACCGCACAAATTACAAATTTTGGTATTTCAGAAAACTTAAACACAGTTTTTGACAGCGGCTTTCTTCCTCAGAACTTGCATTCAATACCAATATTAATTGCTGCACCTGAAAACTTCAATCCTCAGCTAAGGTTAACTTCCCAACGAGTATCTCCTCTGCAAGCACAACCAACTTCTACAGTACAACCAACTTCTACAGTACAACCAACTTCACAACCAACTTCTACAGCACAACCAACTTCACAACCAACTTCTACAGTACAACCAACTTCACAACCAACTTCTACTACACCTGTGCGGCCAGCATTTATTTTGGAAAGTATCCAAACAGGGTTTCGTAGGGACATGAATAGTTCCCAGCAGGAAAGCCAAACTATTGAACCAGTGTTTCAATTTCGGTTATTCAATGGAGAGAAAATTAAATTAAAAACTGCCTTTAATAAGTTGAGTCAACCGAAATTTGCATCTCTTACTAATATTCCCCTTCAGTTGGGATGGGAAGGCAAAACAGGTAAATATACTATAAAATTAGGAGCAGGAATTGATCTATTTAATCGCTTACCAATGGCTCTCAATTTCAATGCTCAGATAGATAGACCAATTGCTGTTAAACTCAATCCAGATTATAGCATCAAGTCAGGTTTATTTTTATCAGCAGTCGTAGAACAAGGTCCTTATAAAACTAGTGTGAAAACACTGGAAAATCAAATTACAGCTACACGCTCTGGTTTCAATACTTTTTGGCAAATTGACCCTAATACTAGCTTTTTTGGCTCTTATCGTGTGGGTTTATATAATGATGGTAATTTTGAACAACAGATTTTTAATCGCTTGGAACATAAGTGGGGTGAATTTTGGTTTGCTGGTAATGTTTTCGCTTGGAAGTATGCAAGCGATAATCAAGAGAGTAGTGGCTATTTTTCTCCAGTATCTTCTCTAGTTTATAACGGTGAAATCGGATGGGGAAAAAACATTTTTCCTTTTTTAAATTGTCGCTTAAATACCACCTTGGGAAGACAAAGAGTTAACGGTGATAAAAGTGGAGGTACTGGCTATCAAACTCGCTGTACAGTCAAAATGTCAGCAAATATAGGCTTAGACTTAGGTTATAGTTTAGGTAAGTCTCACAATCTCATGACTGGGGAAAGTCTGTACAATAATCAGATATTAACAGGCCAATTACAGATAAAATTTTGACCTGTTTTTTGACTGATCATTCAATATTTCAAAAGTAGAGTAAACAGTAAAACTCATGTTTTTAAACATGAGATTGAAATAATGACACTGTTTTTTTCGTGCTACGCATCTTTTAAAAACATCTTTTTTTTGACTGAGCTTTAAACTGGTGCAAATGAGTGTTTCTTATCTGTTCCCTGTTCCCTGTTCCCTTTTTTTGTAAAAGCAGGGAAATTGAAATCATAAATTATCGAATTTCACAGCATCAAAATAACCTTTTCCTTTACTCTTTTATTCCAGCCCAAACAGTGAGAGGTTTACCAACTTTTTTATACAGCAAACTTTCTAAAATTACACCATTATTATTGGCAGTAAGAGCTTTATTTGGCTGATTTAAAGACTCATAAAACCCGTTGTACCAACCTTGATCAGATTTGAGTTGAGTTTGCACAAAATTAAATAATTTGCCTGTGTAATCAGTATTATACAAGACGTGCCAACCTACTGCGGCTTTAGCACTGAGAAAACGTAGATCATCATATTTTTTTCCTGTTCCTGTGATGGTTGCCCAAGGTTGTCCATTCACAAATAAACTACTATAAACAAAGTAAGGAGCGCGATCTAAATTATCTTCCGTGACAGCAGTTAAAAATTTAGTTCTTTGATAACGAGCTTCTTGTGCAGCTAAAATTCGGTCTGAGAATGCTTTAGGTAAAGCTTGAAATCCGGTTTCAATGCCATCTAAAATATAAGGCTCGCTGAGAACATAATTATTTGCACCTGAATTCTGATAATCCCGTCTATCATAAGGAACACCCTGTCCATAGAGGTCTACAAAGTCTGTATTAGATGTGTAATCTAAAGCTTTTTTAACATTTAAACCCCAGAGTTTTAACCCATAAGCTGCGTAATTTTCATAACCTAAACGCCCTTCTTGGTTATACTGTTCTTCACCAGCAATAACAGAAGTACCGTACATTTGCCCGTTTTTGACCAAGCGCTTGATTTGCCAATGTTTCCAAACGGCTTCTGTTTGCGATCGCATTTTGGGATATTTTGTACCAACAATATTCAGCCATATAGCTAAACGTCCTAAATCCAAAGCAGACCAACCAATTTCTTCTCGTTTATCTAATTGACCATAATTTACAGGTATCAATGTTTTTGAATTATAGACTTTATTCGGTAATTCTCCTTTATACAAAGGCATAGACGCTAGAGTTTTTAACATCTGACTCATTTTGCTCTCAAACTCTTCTACGGTAATGATATTAAGTTCTTTAGCACTGACCAAAGCAGCCATAGCAGCGGCTTGGTCCCACATAGTAACAGAGGCAAAATTATTTACAGAGTTAACCAAGCCAGTTCTATCGTTCCAATTACGTTGGAAGTATAACCAAGCTTGACGCGCCATTGCAGTTTCCTCTGTAGTTAATGTCCCACTTCCGGGCGCAATATAGGGTCTTTTGGCGGTTGTCAATTCGGTAGCGGCAATGGGTTTACCTGCGACAATTGTTAATTTAGTATTCAGCTTGCTAATATTATCAGTATTTATAGTTAAATTCTTTGACAAAGAATTGAAACCTGTAATTGCAATGACAGCGGTTATAACTCCGCCAAAGGTAGCGAGAAAAGATAGTTTTTTTGATGGTGGCTCAAAATCAGAATTCATCATGGAATTGGTAATTGGTAATTGGTAATTGGTAATATAATCGAGGGTTTTTTCTTGTCTAGTTTTTTAAGTCAGGACTTACGCAAAATATCTCTCAGTAGGGGCGAACGGTCGTTCGCACTAAGTCCCTTTCTCTGTGCCTGGAGTTGTTTGTATATTCCGTGACTCGTGCGTAAGCCCTATCCAGGATAGATAGGAGATGATTAGGGTTCTTTAGCCCAAACTGTCAACGGTTTGCCCACACGACGATATAGTATTGCTTCTAACACTATGCCGTTGGTATTCACGGTTAAGGCTCGATTTGGTTCTTGAGTTTCTTCATAAAAACCTGCAAAAACGCCACGACTTGGATCAGCCAGCCAGCGCATACCCTTATGAAGTCTTTCTGTATAGCGAGTTTGAAACAGCATATTCCAGCCTATTGCGGCTTTAACACTACTACCCCGATAAACAAAAGCATCTTTACCAGATGAGTCTATACTTTTCCAGGGTTGACCATTGACAAAAATACAATTGTAGACAAACCAAGGCTCCCGATCTAAATTATCCTCAGACCAGGCTGTGAGTTGATTGGTAGCTTGATAGCGACGTTGTTGAGCTTGGAGTAACTTGGCTGCATATTCCGCAGGTAAAGCCTGAAAACCACTTTCCAACCCATCCAAAATATAGGGTTCACTAGTGACATAATTATGATAGGTGGTGCGTTTATCCGCTGGTACTTCCACACCCATAACATTGACAAACTGAGTTTCGGCTTTGGTATCGAGTGCTTTGGGGGCTACAATCCCAATTTTTTGTAATCTATAGGCTGCATATTGTTCATAACCTAGCCGTCCTTCTTGGTTCCAGGTTTCCTTACCATTTTTAATCCCTGTCCCCATTAGCTGTCCATTCTTCAGTAACCGCTTTAACTGCCAACGAGCCGTGACGGCTTTACTGGCCGCAGCGTGTTTGGGGTATCGAGTTTCGATTATATCTAGCCATTGCACCAGTCGCGCTAAATCAATGGCCGAAAACCCAATTTCTTCAGGTTCTGCCAACTTGCCGTAGTTAACCGGGATTAAAGTTTTCGCGTTATAGGCTTTGTTTGGTAACTCATTCCGGTACAAAGGTATTTTGGCTAGGGTGGCCAATATTTCCTCTATCCATTGATCAAATTCTGCCGGCTTGAGCAAGCCTAATTCCCGTGCTGCTACCATACCAGCTAACTGACTACCCACGTCCCACATGGTTGTACTGGGAAAGTCCGCAGCGGAAGAAACTAAACCCGTGGATAAACGATTTTTCTGGAAATAGCGCCAAGCTGTACGGGCTAATTGTATATCTTCTGCATTCAGCCGATTTTGACTAACGGAAGTCACTGGAATTGGGAGAATGTTAGTCTCACGCCATTGTATTCCTTTATGCAATCCAAAACCAACTAAAGCGATCGCCGCAGCGACAATAGTTTGTTTTAATAAACTAGGTTGGATTGGAGTAGGATTGATAGTTGTATCTTGTGTCATGGTTAGCGGGGGATAATATTAAACAACACTTCTTTTTTCACCAGCCACCAGAAGCAGCCCACAGCTACAGCCTGAGCGATAGTAGTGACTATGGGATTACCATCAACTAAAGCCGGAATTAAAAACCAAATTACTGTGACTGGAACGTGAACAATATAGACGTACAAGGAGTTTTGACCCAAACTAATCAACAGTTTCCCCAGAATTTTATTTAACGGTTGCCAAAATGTATCCACAATGATATACAGCAAAGGGAAAAAACCGATGTGATTAATTAAACGCAAAAAACCCACCCGACTGCGGTCTGTCCATGCTAACCAAGCAACTCTATCTGAGAATTTGGCTGGCCAAACACCAAGCTGAATATCATAATGTGCGGTTGTAATTGAGCCAATGACGATTAATACCAAGCCTATAATTAGGGGAATTTTCGGGATTTTTCCCCATAATTCTTGTAGTTTTTGACGATAATAACCTGCTAATACGCCATGCACATATAAAATTTGCCAACCAGCTAAGGCAAAGTAAGGATGTTCTCTGTCTAAAGGATGGAAACTCAAGGCATAAGGATGTAATTGTTGGATACTCCAAAATGTCCAGGAAATAGCCAAAACAGGCAACCAAAAGCCTTTCCTTAACATCCAGAAAATGGCGGGGGAAAACAGCAACAGCAATACATACAGTTGCAAAATGTCAATGACAGGTGGTGCTAAATGGAATGTAGCTGCCGCTAGTAATATTTGCCACCAAGTCCCAGGCGCAAAATCAAAAGCCGGACGGGTCCAACCGGGGGCAATTATACTTAATAAACCCAGGACAGACATTAAAATGAAACTGGTGAGATAAAGTTTTCCAGAACGCTCTAACAGTTTTTTCATGGCTTCGGAAAAGCCAACTTTATTGATACGTCCTAATGTCACCATTCCTAATACTAGTCCAGAGAGAAATACGAAGCCTTCGGCTGCACTAGCGTAAATATGTCCCCTGTTGATAGCACTGAAATAAGAAGAACTTTCTAAATGATTGAATACCATGGAAACAATGGCAATGCCCCGGAGAAAATCAATCCTTAGATCTCGGTTTCCGTAGAGCGTGGGATCATAGCGCCAGGATACAGGAGGATTATTTGTTGTAATTGTATTGTTATGCACAAGATATGGTTACTTTCGGTTATTTAACTACTTGGTTCTAGAACAGGAACTAACTAAATATTTTTTCGTAGGTTTTCAACTCTTCTCTGTAATGGAGTACGCATCGAATGAGAATTACTGATAAGATAATACCCTAAAGCCAGAAATAAAGTCTAAAAATCCTGAATTTTCTTGATCTGCTTGCAGTAGCGCTTCGCTACCAGTAGGTGAGTGATGGATAAGTAAAATACCGTATAATTGAATTTACTTACGTATGATTATAAATTTTGGTGTTTTTACGTCTACATACTCAAGATAGCCAAAATCACAACACTTTTAACTAAGGGTAAATTTAAATATGAAAGCCTTATTACGCAGTGACGAAGCCGGAAGAATTGAAGCACTTTTACAATACAGAATTCTTGATACTCAGTCCGAACTGGAGTTTGATGATATTACCCGTTTAGCTTCTTTTATTTGTGGAACTCCCATGGCCGTAATGACCTTAGTTGATACGGACCGCCAATGGTTTAAATCTAAAATTGGGCTAGAAGCATCAGAAACACCCCGTAGTATTGGTTTTTGCAATCATGCTATCCAGCAACCAGATCCCATGATCATTCCCGATGCTACTTTAGATCCAAGATTTGTGAATAACCCTTTGGTGACATCAGATCCCAATATCCGTTTTTATGCGGGCATACCCCTAATTAATGATGAAGGTTATGGCTTAGGAGCGCTGTGTGTTCTCGATGACATACCAAGACAACTCGCACCACAACAGATAGAGGCATTAAATATTTTAGGTCGCCAAGTCATGCAACAATTAGAATGGCGGCGTAATTTAGATAGTTTGCTCCTCTCAACGGTATTAGATACAGTTAATGCTTTAGTGATAGTTCTTAACCCAGAAGGGGAAATTATTGGATTTAATCGAGCTTGTGAAGAAACCACGGGTTATTCTTACAATGAAGTTAGAAATCAATGCTTTTGGAGCGTATTTACAGAACCGAAACGCCGTCGAACGGTGCGATCTATTTTTGAAAAAATTAAATCAAGTAAAGGGTTAAAAGAATATGAAAACTATTGGCGAATAAAAGACGGAAATCTGCGGCTAATTAATTGGTCAAATAGAACGGTTTTAAATGAAAATGGTGAAATTGAATTTATTGTTTGTACCGGCATAGATATCACTGAACGCAAACAAGCTGAAGAGTCTCTAAAACAGCAATTAGCAGCAGTAGAAGCGGCGAGTGATGGCATTAGTATTGTTGATAAACAGGGTAATTATCTTTATCTAAATAGCTCTTATGTGAATATATTTGGCTATAGTGATGCCACGGAATTGCTAGGAAAAAAATGGCAAGAAGTTTATGAACAAGAGCAGATTAAATTGTTTGAAAAAAAGATATTTCCTGAACTAATGAAACAAGGTTACTGGCATGGAGAAACAATTGCTCAGAGAAAAGATAGCAGTGACTTTGCCGCAGAAATGTCTCTGACAAAATTGAAAGATGGCGGATTCATTTGTGTAGGACGTGATATCAGTAAACGCAAAGAAGCCGAGGAAGAACTAAAATACTTCAACTTGCGATCGCAATTATTAGCTGATATTACTTTAAAAATCCGCGGTTCTTTACAGATAGATGATATTCTGCAAACGAGTGTTACTGAAGTACAAAAACTGTTGAAAACTGACCGTGTAGTGATTCTAGAGTTGTTGTCCGATGGCTCTTTAACAGCGCGGAAAGAAGCATTAATTCCCGGTATTCCAGTTGTTATGGGGACAAATATTGTTGAGCCTTGTTTGACAAAAAATTACATCGAGAAATATACCCAAGGATGGATTGGTGTGATTAATGATATTGAGAAAGCTAACATTCGGCCTTGTCATATCGAACTATTACAAAAGTTTAATGTCAAAGCTAACCTGGTTGTTCCTATTTTTCTCAAAGATGAATTTTGGGGTTTACTAATTGCTCATCATTGTACCCAACCCCGTCAATGGACTAACTGGGAAATAGAATTTCTCAAGTCTTTATCTGATCAAATAGGTATTGCTTTAGCTCAAGCTAAATTGCTGCAAGTGGAAATCCTACAAAGACGAGAATTGGAAATTGCTCGTCATCAAGCTGAGTTAGCATCTCTATCCAAAAGTAGTTTTTTAGCGAATATGAGTCATGAAATTCGTACTCCCATGAATGGCATTTTGGGCATGACTGGTTTATTATTAGAAACTCCTCTCAACCCAGAACAAAGAGATTTTTTAGAAATAGTTCGTGTGAGTGGTGATGCTCTTTTATCTCTGATTAATGAGATTTTAGATTTATCTAAACTTGAAGCTGGAGAAATGATGATCGAAAGCATAGATTTCGATCTTTGCAATTGTCTGGAAGAAGTGCTAGATTTATTAGCTCCTCAAGCACATCAAAAAGGACTAGAAATTGCCACACTAGTAGAACAGAATGTCTATAAATATCTGAGGGGAGATGTTGGCCGCTTACGACAAATTATCATGAATTTAATTGGTAATGCTATTAAATTTACCAAAGAAGGAGAGGTATTATTAGAAGTAGAATTAAGGTCAGAAACTCAGGATCTAGTCATTCTCAATTTTACTGTTATAGATACAGGAATTGGTATTAGTCTTCAAGATCAAAACAAACTTTTTCAAGCATTTAGCCAAGTTGATGCTTCTATTACCCGTCAATATGGTGGCACAGGTTTGGGATTAGCAATTTGTCAACAATTAGTAAGTTTAATGGGAGGAAAAATTGGCGTAAAAAGTCAACTGGGTAAAGGATCTCAATTTTGGTTTGAGCTACCTTTTATGAAGCAAATCCACCCTTCTTCTCAGATTTTGGAGCTTGATATATTGACTAACAAGCGGTTGTTAGTAATAGATGACAATGGCACTAACCGGAGAATTATTTATCATCAAGCTACTCATTGGGGAATGTGGGTGGATGAAGCTGCTTGTGCAAATACTGGTCTTGCAGCTTTACAAAAGGCTGCCGAAAATCACCCCTATGATATTGTTATAATTGATATGCAAATGCCTGCGATAGATGGTCTAACGCTGGGATCACAAATTAAGGCTAATTCTGCTATTAGCAATATTCCTTTAGTTCTATTGACTTCTAGTAATCAAAAGGATGAATGGAAAAAAGCAATCAACATAGGATTTATTAGTTATTTAGTTAAACCAATAAAGCCTTCTCGTTTGCTAGATACTATTATGGATATTTTAGCAAATCAACCAAAATTAGATAATTTCCAATCTTCTAAAATTGAGCAATCTTCTATAACTGTGTTGGATGAAAAGATATCTGATTCTACAACATCAAAGTTAAAATTGCTGGTAGCAGAAGATAATCCAGTTAATCAAAAAGTTATCCTCAAGCAACTCGACAGTTTAGGCTATAAAGCTGATATTGTAGCCAATGGCCAAGAAGTTTTGGAAATGTTGGATAACATTGCCTATGATTTGATTTTGATGGACTGTCAAATGCCAATTCTCGATGGTTTAAAAACTACAAAAGTAATTCGTTCTCGGCCAATAAGTTCATTTGTTAATCATCGACAACCTATAGTTATTGCTATTACTGCTAATGCCATGAAGGAGGATCAACAGAATTGTTTAGATGCTGGTATGGATGACTATTTTAGCAAACCAATTACTAAGGATAAATTAGCAACATTATTAGAGCTTTGGAGTTCGAGAATTATAGCGGGACGAGTAGTGACTATTCCTGAATCTGAGCCAGTAGTTTTAATTACAAATAATCCGTTAACAGATTTACCAATTGATTGGGAACATCTACATCAAATCTCAGAAAATGATCCAGAATTTGAGTTAGAAATATTAAAAGTTTTTGTGGAAGATAGCCTGTTTCATGTAGAGGGAATTAAAGCCGCAATTGCCGTTAATGACTTTCCTCAACTGGCCAGAGAAGCTCATCATCTTAAAGGTTCTAGTGGTAATATTGGCACTACAGCCATACAGAAAATTGCAGAAGAACTAGAACAACTCAGTCGCAAACAGAGTTTTGTTGGTGCTTATGAATTGTTATTAGAATTAGTTGATTTTATAAACAAGATTCAAGCGTTTTTAACTAAGTCCTGAAAAAGTTTTTTCGTTCTCTTACAAAGCTATTTTGAATCATGAAACTCTTGTGGTGCGGGCATCTTGCCCGCTAGATATGTACCTCATAACACCGGGAAGTATATCCGATATTCCGCACTTCATAATGTAGTATAAGCCTTTTTAAGAATACCCTTAATAAAACTTAAAATATTTGATAAAATATGTATGGTTAAAATAGCCCCGCGATTATTTATATTGACATAATTTATTTTCCCATAATTATCTTCAGATCCCCGACTTTTTAGAGAAGTTGGGGATCTGGTGTATTATAATATTATAAATCTGATCGCCAGTGGGGATTTGTCAAACTTGTAAAAATATGATCTTCCCATTTACCATTAATCATTAAATAGTCTCTAGCATATCCTTCAACTACAAAACCAGCCCTTTTAAGAACATTACCACTGCGGCGATTATGGGGCATATAATTAGCCATAATGCGGTGCAGATTTAATTCTTGAAAAACATACTTAGTGGAAATAGACAAGGCTTCTGTCATGTAACCATAACCTTGTGCTGATTCTGCTAAACTGTATCCTAATTGACAAAATTGAGCAGCACTATAGACAAAGCTGCTAAAATTAGCTGTTCCCATAACTTTTCTAGGCTGGTGTTTCCGATAAATAAATAGTTTTAATGAATAGTTGTTCACAAATTCCCAGAAACTCGTTTCTACTTGATACTCCCAATAATCGTCAGTGAAAAAGTTTTCATCCCATTTAGGATAAAATGGCGTAAGATATTCTTTATTTTCCGTAAAATATTTGAGTATGTAGGGAATATCCTCCATCACTGCCATTCTTAATATTAGGCGATCGCTTGTCAGAATTGGTGGCTCTGATGTCATATACTCAAATTTAAATATTTTGTATCAGCTATACTAATTTGAACATTAAACCAAAAGACTGCAAAAAGGATAATTACGGTGGGAATACGCTACAATTGGCAACCAACAGAGATATTGACAATATATAATACCCCATTTCTAGAGCTAATTTATCAAGCTGCTACAGTGCATCGTCAATATCACAAACCTGAACAAATACAAGTTTGTAAGCTTATCTCTATTAAAACCGGTGCTTGTCCAGAAGATTGCGGTTACTGCGCTCAATCTTCCCGCTACAAAACCGAGGTAAAACCCGAAGCACTGTTAGAAAAAGAAACGGTGATAAATATTGCCAAAACAGCTAAAGAAAGCGGTGTAAGTCGCGTTTGTATGGGTGCTGCTTGGCGAGAAGTTCG
The DNA here is from genome assembly GCF_001672085.1 of Anabaena sp. AL93. Classification (NCBI taxonomy): domain Bacteria; kingdom Bacillati; phylum Cyanobacteriota; class Cyanophyceae; order Nostocales; family Nostocaceae; genus Anabaena; species Anabaena sp. AL93. Next base: position 36,176 of record NZ_LJOU01000050.1, read on the forward strand.
GGACAATTCCCAATTTGAGGAAGTTCTGGATATGGTCAAGGATGTAACTGGTATGGGTTTAGAGGTATGCTGTACCTTGGGAATGTTGACAGAAAACCAAGCCAAGCGTCTAGAGGATGCGGGATTATATGCTTATAACCATAATCTCGATACCTCAGAGGAATATTACAGCACAGTGATTACGACTCGAACTTATGGCGATCGCTTGAATACCATTGCCAATGTTCGCCAAACTAATGTTACCGTATGTTCGGGCGGTATTCTCGGTTTAGGGGAAAATGTTAGCGATAGAGTTGGAATGTTACATACTCTCTCAAATTTACAACCTCACCCCGAATCTGTACCCATCAATATTCTTTCTCAAGTTCCCGGTACACCTTTAGAAAATCAACCAGATGTGCCTATTTGGGATGTTGTGCGGATGATTGCGACTGCTAGAATTATTATGCCTAAATCTGACGTGCGTTTGAGTGCAGGTAGGGCGAGACTTTCTGAAGTAGAACAAGCTTTATGCTTCATGGCTGGTGCAAATTCCATCTTCTCCAGCGATGATAATAAAATGTTGACAGTGACTACTCCCTGTCCTGATTATGACGCAGATAAAGAAATGTTGAACTTGCTAGGTTTGGAAATGCGTCCACCATTCCAAAAGCAGGAAAAAACACCAACTCCAGCGATGATATAACAGTTGAAAATTACCTCTCCCTGACTGGGAGAGGACTCGAATATGCTAGAATTTAGGGTGAACTTTAAGCAGATGATGAAGATGACACAATCCACACCCCAAAGAGTTGTCCGTCGTGGTCGAGTATTTCCCGAAATTCAGTGGACCCAAGAACAAAAAGCTGAAGATAGAGCTAGAAGACAGGCATTTTCTGATCGTTGTTGGGTAATTTTTGAGCGTTTAAAACCAGAAATATTAGATAAATATTATGGTTGGTATATTGCTATTGAACCTGATAGCGGGGATTATTTTATTGATCAGGATCAAGAGGTAGCTAGTAAAATGGCTAGAGAAAAGTATCCTCATGTGATTCATCATATTTATGGCATTAATGAAACGGGAGTTAGTGGCAGAATATGATTGAGGGAAGATTTGGAGATAAAGGTCAAATTTATTTGGACATTGATTTAATTAATGGAGATAATTTCAGTTTTCCTGTAGAAACAATGTTAGACACAGGATTTACTGAATATTTAGCCATGAATAAACAAGATGTACAAAGTCTTGATTGGCCTTTTTTACGTCAGAATAAATTAAGAACTGCTCAAGGAGAAACTGAATTTGATGTTTATCATGGTAGGGTAATTATAGATGGTCAAGAGTTTGAAGTTCCTGTATTTGCTGGAGATGAAATACAGGAAATTTTACTGGGTTCTCGATGGTTGAAGTTATTTGTTTTAGTCGTTTTAGTCGCTAATTATGGTGAGGATAGGGTAAGTTTAGAGTTAATTTAATTATTTTTTTTATTAAAAATAAAGTGGGTTGCAGGTTGTATCTAGAACGAAATAGCCCTGGGTGGTAATTGCCAGAATATTTGGTCTTTATTCCAAATTTTAGGGCTAGGATGCCTAAAAAGACAATATAATTAGATTTAGGGACTTCCAAGAAATAAATTATCCTGATTAACGAACCACAGAGGCGCAGAGGACACAGAGGAATAAGGGTTTGAGAGATTTTTGTGTTAGGTGGTTGAGTATTTTTTTATTTGGAAGTCCCTTAACAAATTACTGATTTTATTAACGTTGCTTTTTATGCCCAAGCATGATCCCGCAAAATTAAAAAAAGTATCTATTAGTCTTCCCTTTGGTATAGGTTCTGCGGAATGGGAAGCTGACACAACGGAACGAAAAGCCGCTTGGTCGTTGTATGTGGAACTGGTAACGCGTATTGCTGTCCAGTCTTTAGAAGTTGACCAGGGGTTAGCGCGAGAAGCGTTGAACTCTCTGTATAGTTTATTCGGAACTACCCGTGAAGTTCTCAAAGCTGCTGGACCTGATGTAGGTGCTTCTAAAAACTCAGTCGGGGGTATTGCTATTGCGGTGCTGAATAATGGGTTAAGACCATTTTTAGCTAAATGGCATCCTGTGTTACAGGCTTGGGAAGCAAGACGACCTATAGGGGTGAGTCCCAAGGAACATGAGGTAAGTTGGTCAGAAGAATCAAAATTGCGAAGTGAGTTGGCTGCTTTGCGAGGTGGTTTGGAACAGTATGCGAAGGCGTTGGCGATTATTGCAGGTGTGGAGGAATAAAATGGAAAAATATGATGTTTTTATTTGCCACAATAGCAAAGACAAGCCAGAGGTAGGAAAAATTAAAAGCAGGTTGCAAAGTCAAGGAATCAACACGTTTTATGATGAGGATAACTTAATACCATTTAAAGAATGGGAAAAACAAATTCTAGATAGTATTAGTGAAGTTAAAGCTTTCCTTGTATTTATTAGTAATAATGGTACAGGAAAAATACAACACAAAGAAATCAATTTCTTTTTGAAAAAAGTTTTGCGAAAAAAGCCTGAAATTCAAACAGGCCTAGTTATCCTCATGAATACACAAGAGGGAATGATAGATACCGTAAAAAATGCTTTTCCAAAATTGCAAAAATATCAGTATTGTGATTTTCGTAAAGAAGAATCTAACCCAATGAACAAACTGATTTCTGCTATTACTGGAAGAGACCCAGAGTCACAGTCTATAATAACTCAGCCTAAATCACTCACCAAAACTCCTCAACAACCACCTCATGCAGATAGTATTAGCTCAGAAGGCATAGACTATAGAGAACTCACTGAACTATTATCAGAAAGTAAATGGGAAGATGCTTGGGAAAATGCTAATTATCTGACTTATAAACTTATGCTCAATGCTGTAGGTAAAACTCAGGGGGATCAATTGACCAAGGAAGACGTAAAAGATTTTCCATGCACAGACCTCTACAAAATTGACAAATTGTGGGTAGAACATAGCAATGGTAAATTTGGATTCAGCATCCAAAAAGAAATTTATTTAAGCGTTGGTGGCAAGCCTGATGGTATATTCAATCAAAGTATCTGGAGAAAGTTCAGCGATCTTGTTGGATGGGTAGGAAAAGATGCAAATGGCTGCAACTTTTTTTATGACTCCGAGGAAGAATTTACTTTTGATATTTCAGCACATAAGGGTCATCTTCCTGTGTTAATTGAAGATTATCAGGAAATTATTATAGATATCTTCGCTCGTATTGAAGCTTGTCCTCAATTTAATAAAGGCCCTTTAAAGCTTCTCAACTCACATCTTGGTTTTCAGCCAGACACTTCAGCAATTAAGGCTGTAGAGATTATTAACTCACTGCCTAATATTTAGTTACCCATATTAATTCAAAATTGCTCGAAAGTTTTGATTTAAAGCAAAAATCCAAACAACTTCTAGAAATTGCTAAAATAGGAGTAGAAAAAGCGATAGAAACCGATGAAGCAACAGCTACAGATTGGATAAATCAGCAATTGGCAATATTAGGAATTGATATCAAAAGCATCATTAGTTAATTTCCTGTTGTATAATATTTATATATATTTTCCCTGATCAATTTAACAGCTTACTATCACGGCAGATTTTGTCATAATATAAAGATAGGATTCCCATGACTAATTACGCTTTATCAACATTATGAGGAATAAATAATTATGTCTCAATCTGATTTAATCAATAAACCAGAATTAAGTAACACTACCGAAGAAAATCATCTCATAAAAATTTTACGAGAAATTCAAGCAACACCTAAAGAGTACTGGCCGAATTTACTAAAAATGATGCGAGTATTTCGAGAAAGTGTTACTTTTAAACCTGAGATTTTTAACCATTCTCAGCTAGAAATAGACGCACAACAACAAATTTTAAATCAACAACATCAAGCACTCAAAGAATTAACCAAAGAGTGGTTAGAAGAAGGAGAACAAGAAGAACAAACGGAAACTTGGGAATATTTGCGGCAAAAACAAGAAATTGATGATAATCCTTTTTAAGATTAAGCTGAATTTATATGAATAAATTGATTTTCCTCGACACAAATATTTTAGGAATGGTAACAAATCCTAAAAGTTCTAATTCTAATTGTCAGGAGTGTAAAGAATGGTTAGATGAATTACCCTTAAAAAGTTATCAAATAATTTTACCAGAAATTGCTGATTATGAAGTAAGACGAGAACTGTTAAGAGCGGGAAAAACAAAAGGAATTAAACGTTTAGATCAACTCAAGCAAGCGATTACTTACTTGCCTATTACTACTGCTACCATGCTTTTAGCAGCACAATTTTGGGCAGAAATTAGAAACACAGGAAAACCAACTGCTGATCCTAAATCTCTTGATGGTGATGTTATTTTAGCAGCACAAGCAAAAATAGAAGAATTAAATGGAAATCAAGTAATTGTTGCTACTACCAATGTTAAACATTTATCCTTATTTGTAGATGCTCGTGAATGGCAAATGATTAATTAAAAAGATTTCTCTTATTTCTGGAAAGTTTTGATTTAAAACTAAAATCCAAACAACTTCTAGAAATTGCTAAAATAGGAGTAGAAAAAACCATTGAAACCGATGAAGCAACAGCTACAGATTGGATAAATCAACAATGGGCAATATTAGGAATTGATCTCAACAATGGAGGAGAAATTAAAAATTAATGCTGATGTCATTTACAATAGAATTATAGCCTAGTAGTAGAGGTGAAACAATGACCATTGAACAAGCAGTTTTAGAAAACCTGCGAGAGTTACCAACCGATAAACAACAGGAAGTTTTAGATTTTATTCAATTTCTCAAACATAAACTGTCACAAATAAAAGAACAAGTACAGGAAAAACCATTACAGAATAAAGGAGATAGCTTTTGGGAAGGGGTTTTAAGGTTTCGAGAAACAATTGAAAGAGAAGGAATTGAATTTACAGATGAAGATTTTGCAGATATTAGAGATCGTAGTCCAGGACGCGAGATTGATTTATGACAGTTCGCTTTTTACTAGACTCTAATATTATCTCAGAACCGAGTCGGCCAATTCCCAATACTCAGGTTTTAGATCAATTAAATCGCTATCGTTCAGAAGTAGCAGTAGCAAGTCTTGTTGTTCATGAAATCCTTTATGGCTGTTGGCGTTTACCAGCATCTAAACGCAAGGATTCTTTATGGAAATACATTCAAGATTCTGTGTTAGATTTGCCTGTGTTTGATTATGATCTCAAAGCTGCAAAATGGCACGCACAGGAAAGAGCTAGATTATCGAAAATTGGTAAAACACCTGCTTTTATTGATGGACAAATTGCCAGTATTGCCTTCTGCAATGACTTGATTTTAGTAACAAATAATGTGGCAGATTTTCAGGATTTTGAGGATCTGATAATTGAGAATTGGTTTATTAAATGAGGGACTAACTGTAGAACAAATTGCTCGGATACTTGAGTTAGAGATCGAAGTGGTGAAAACTTGCAATCAAACAGCAAAGTATTAAACCCACATAAAGTGGGTTTAATTAGCGTCTAATGGTAGGGTTAGAGAATCTTGGCTCCGCGCAGACCAAATAGCAAGCCAACAGCTACACCCATAAACACGCCTAAAAAGACAATATATTCAACTACAGCCATTTGTTTTGCTCCAGATTAGTTACTTATTTCTATTCAATCATCAATAATTATTAAAGGGAACAGGGAATAGAAAAGAGGTTGTCAACTTGGGGTAAAATACCCAGACGAGTGATTATATTAGGGTTAGGGA